>NZ_CBFIIF010000022.1:0-46982 GCF_965662665.1 Congregibacter sp.
CCTGGGGTGTGTACAGCGTGTCCCTTGCGTCGATTATGTAGGCAGCGTTGGCTTCCTGCCAGCCCAGCACAACGGCGTTGCTACCCTGAAGCCGCTCGTCACGATGCTTCAGCGCTTCTTCTCTCCACAGCGACAGGTTTTGCGTCCTGATGCGAGCGTCTTGGGCGCTTGCAGTGCTAGTGTCTATGTCTTCCTCAAAGTCTGCAAAAGCGCTGAAGCTCGAGTCCAGAAATTGGTGAACATAGCTCCGCTCAGGGAGCCAGGTGGCCAGTGTCCGAGGGTCTTTCAGATAGGGTAAAAACCCATGGTCATGATGGAGGGAGGATTCCAGAAACGCCGTTATGTAAACCTTTGCAGCCTCTCTTTGTTCTTCGCCTGGCATCATTGGCGCCGTGTTGAGAGTCCAGGCACCGGGGGGAGAGTAATCGTAGCGTCCCCAGCCTGAATTAAACTGGCCGTGGTTAGCTCCGTGCACATAGACGCCCGCTTTGAGGAAGTAGTCTTCTCCGCTGAAGCTGATACGGTTCATTTGGCGCAGCCCGTGATAGGCCGGCTCATCGCTGTCGTAGCTGCCGTGAATGGTAAAGAAGTCGACGTCACGAAGCCTTACGCGGCGGTGGTAGCGCTGATCGACCTGGGCGATAGCAACGAGCGCACGAATGTCAAAACCATAGTCGAAGGCAACGGTGGCGTCGTCGGGAAAGTGACTTAACTCATTAAAGCTGTGGGCGATGGACACGGCTTCGCCCCCGCGGGAGTGACCAATGAGCGCAATGTTCCGCATATCGACCTTTGCGTTAAAGCGGTGCCCGGGGGTGTTGTTCCAGTCTCGCCATAGGCTGAGATGCTCCAGCAGCAACCATCCGCGGGCAGCCATTTCTTTGCCCTGAAAGTCACCGGACCAGCTGCCATTGATGTAGTTTTGATCGACAGAAACAGCGATGAATCCTCGGCTTGCCAGTAGCTCACCCAGATAGGCGTAGCCATCATCCGAGTAGTCTTCCATACCATGATTCCCGTGCACGATGAGCACGAGGGGGAAGGGGCCGGATCCCTCTGGCATCCAGACACGACCATTGAGAGGGGCCTCTTCGAGCCCGAACCCCCAATACTTTTCGCGCATGGCCTTTTTGAAGGATTTCCACTCCGGCAAGAGCTTTCGTGCGTCGACGACACGACTCTCAATATCACGATCGCCGGCAAACTCAGGTCGCCTGAAGTTTTCGCCGGCGCCGTAAGTCAGAGCGGTTACTGTGTAGCTGCCGGGAGCGGCGGGGTTGCCTGCTGCGATGGTAGTTGTAAGGGCCTGGGGCGGCGCTCCGTCATTGGGGTAGGGGTCGCTCCCATCACCCATAAGCTCCCATAGCGTACTCAGGCTGAAAACGATCAGCACAAGACTGATTAGCACTAGTAAGCTCTTTCTGAACACACTCAGCGTGGCGAACAGCCCTCGGCGGCGCAGCGCCACGAGTCCGGCTAACACTGCGACCGCGAGCACCAGTACTGTGAGGGATGGGGCAGACAGAGCGCCCTGACTCAGGTCGAAGCTCGACTCCTGACTATCCAGAATTATTCTGGCGATGCTGGCGGGGCCGTTACTCTTGAGATACCAAAGCGCCAGTACAGCGCCGCCAATACTGCTCAAAGCCATTGTTGGCAGAGTACCAATGCCCTTGGCAATGACGCCGACAACAAGCGACGCTGCCAGGACTACAGCGAGGCCAAGTCCCAAGCCCAGCAAGAACTCCAGAGCGTTACCGAGACCGGTATCCATAAGCGCGACGTTGACAGCACTCATGAGGGCAACCGTGGCGACCGCCGCGGCGGAACTTATAGACCATGTCGACATAAAGGGTTCTCTGCAGTCAGAGGGTTGTGGTTTAAATGGACCCTTACTCTTCGTCCACGATAAACACCTGGCGCATCTTGACGTCCAGAGCGGTGGAGATTGCGGTATTTGCTCCACTTTCAGGGTCGGGGTAGGCATCGGCGAGGCGACGCAGTGCTTTGTAGAGCGAGATCCCGGAGATCTGACCGTTACTCAGGTGATGCGTAGAGTCGTTGCGAATCAACTGGTAGTACCAGGCATCTATGTCTGCATAGCCTGCGATAAGACCCGTGGCGCCCTCGGGCGTGAGTTGCAGTTCAAACTGCATATCCCGAATAATCTGGATCGAGGGTACGCCTAAATTCATCCAGGGAATAATCACTTCGTCTATGGGTACAGTGCTCAATATTCCGTTTTTGATGCTGCCGGCGGTTTGGCGGATAAGGCTCTCACCCCAGCGCCGGTCGATCCGCTGTGATCCTCCAGGTACCACATTGAGTCCTGTGGCGTCAGTGAGTAAGCGATCCATACCCCGAAACAGGGTTATTGTGACAGCCTCATCGTTCTGCAGATCATCGACGTCACTGAGTTTAATCATCATGCGACTGTAATTTTGGTCGAGTATCGCTTTGTTCTGAAAAATATATTCGACGCCGTCGGGACCACGAAAGCCAATGACGCAGCCTACGGCACGGTACACCTGATTATCGATGCCTTTCGTTCCGTCGGGATGCTCAAAGTCTTCTTCGCTATCTTCATTGTCGAGATTGAGTCCCCAGGAATAAGGCCCCTCCACTTCGTAGAAATCGAATCCGTCTGGTTCGGTGTCGGGGAGCCATGTTTGAATTTCTTGACGGAGCTGCGTGTCTTGCACGGTCATCTCCGTGTGATCGGGATACAACTTCGCAAACTGCTCCCGAGGCCCATCGTTAAAGCCAGCGGGGCACTCTTCTTTTGCATCCGGGGTTTGATACACCGCCCAAAAAAGATCGGTCATGGCATAGCTAATGGTGCCATCCTGAAGGGGACTGTCGCGGGTTTCTGCGCTAGCGCTCCCGGTGAGGATGCTGAAACAAACCGCGATTGGAGCAATGATTGCGGACAGGATTTTTTCGGGGCTTCTCATGATTGCTTTCACTGTATGCCCTTCATGTAGTCGTCCCTGATCCAGTAAGCGAGCAAACCATTACGTTTACCTCGCCACTCCCCCGTACCGGCGCCATTGACGTCCCCGGGAACCTTGTCGCCAGCGTAGGTGTAGACGGGACGATCGCGGTACGCCCAGACACGAATGCCCTGGGGGTCTTCACTACTTGCTATACGGCCCGTGGCGGGGTCAAGAGTGATGATGCGCCAGGCACGACTGCTAGCTGTTTCCTCAGCGTCGGCCAGGACATAGGGCCAGTGTTCTGCGCACCGCGCTGCGTCACCGCCGCCACACATTGCCAGTCGGTAGACCTGCGTATCTTTGGGATGATCGCAGGCGAGTTGATCCACAGAGTCATCCCCGCACTGGTAGGTGTAGATGGTTTTTCCTTCCGCGGTCGCCAGTACATAACCGGCGAGGGTTTGTTGCCGGGTAAAGCTGGCGGGCAGGGCGGGAACCCGTTGCGTAAAGACGTTATCCCAGCCGGGCCCATCGCTACCGACCAGACTCCATGGCTCGGGATCCAGTGTGTAGGTATAGAGTGGTGCGCCCCGAAAGACCCACTGTCGCACACCCGGTGAGCGTTCGAGGATTGTCCACTCGCCAAAGTCTTTTGCTAAGGCGGGGGCTAAGGTCGGACGTCGTTCCCTGAGGCATTCATTCACACAGGCAACAGATTCTGCGCTGTCACCCTCGTAGGCATAGACCGCATAATTTTGGTGCGTGGTGAGCATACGACCCAGGCTTGTGGTTTTTACCGCAAAACCCGGTGGTAATTTGGGTGGAGGGCCCGCGGGCACGCGACCGGCCGGCGCATCTCCCTCGCCACTGCCATCCGCGCGACGCTTGCGTCGCGAGCCACCGTAGGTGTCACCCGCTTGGTAGTCTCTGATAGAGGTGTACAGAGGCTGTTCTTTATAGGCCCACTGCCTGGCTCCGTCTCTCCGCAGCACAAGGCTCCAGTCGCCGATCGGTTGCGCATCAGTGTCAGCCAGTACCGGTGGCCAGAGGTCGGTGCAGCTTGGGCGGGTATCCAGATCCGGGAGCTTTACGCCGGGAGGGTAGGGGCTCATCAGCCCCGCGGTGACGGTCACCACCTTGTCGTAGCAGGCAGTCTTACCTGCAGCCTCCCCACTGTAGCCGTTACGCAGCTTCAGCTGTGGCCAGGTGTACAGCGTTCTGCCTTGAGCATCGGCAAACACGGGCCCTTCGAGTTCGGTGGGCTCCACATGAAATCCCGGTGGCATAGGCACTTCGCGAAATGTTTCCTTAACAGCGGGGTAGTTGCGCTGCGCAAGGTCATTGGCAAATGCACCGGCGGCGCTGCCACACACAAGGCTTAGCGCTAGAACGCGCGTTGCCCTGCGTGCTCCGCCAGGACGAGACTGTCTAAGCAAGTATTTCACCGATCGTCTGAGAGGTCGTATTACTCTTGGTTCCCCAGCTCTGAATGTCCAGGCCCATAAGCCGCTGCGCGGTGTAACCCAGACGACATCCCGGGGATCCAGCGCCATCAATATGCAAGCCCGTCTTGAGTCTGCCCCCGGCGTTGCCGGCAGTGAACATGGGTATGCCATCGATGGCGTGCATCTTGGCAAAGGACTGATCGGTCGTGGCATAGATCAATGAATTGTCGAGCAGCGAGCCGTCACCTTCGCGGATATTGGCAAGAGCCTGCACGTAGTAGGCCCATTCTTCCATAGCGCGACGGGTGTACCAGGACACGTTTGGCTGGTAACTGAGCGTATCGTCCACGGCTTCTTCGTGAGTCGCCGTGTGGTGTGGTTTGTCATAGCCGGGTTTGGTGGTGGCCGAAAAAGCCGAGGCGTAGAACATGTTAAAGACACGCGTTTGATCACAGGCAACGGCCATGAGCATGAGGTCCGTCATGATCCGGTGGCGTTTGGATACCAAGTCTGCGTCCAGCCCACTGGGCATGTCCTGAGGAGCGTCAGCAACGATGCAGGCCTCTCGCGGATCGGGCTTGGTGAGTTGTAGATCAAAGCGGCGCTCGAGATCCCGGATCCCCGTGAAGTATTGATCCAGGCGTGCACGATCCTCAGCACCCAAAGACTGATTGAGCTTCTTCGCATCGTCCTGCACCGATGACAGAGCGCTTTTTCTGATCATTAGCTTGGGATCGGGTGTAAAGGTTTCGGCGTTGGGGTTCTGAAAGTCAGCCCCAAACAGTCGTTGGTAGAAGCGCAGGGGAGACCACTCGGGAACGTTGATAGAGTTGCCAGCCTCGTAACTAAAACTGTCACGAACATCACCGGTGGCTGTCGCGCTCAGACTGCGAAAACGCGTCTCGTTACCCAGTTTTCGTGCGATGGAAACATCTATGGTTTCCCCGGGACGATTAGGCCGCGACGTTGGCGCCGTTCCGGAGCGCAGCACAACCCAGCCTGAGTGATGACAGAGGTTTGGCGCGTCATCCTTAAACACATCAAAATTGGTAAAAAGATTAATGTGCTTTTGCACGGGAGCCAGGGCGGCGATCTCCGGCGGAAGGTCGAAGTTTGCGCCGGTTTTTTTAGGCACAAACACGGCTCGATTCATGCCCAGTCCCCAGGACCAGGTGCCAAAGCGCGTGGGTATGGATTCCCCTGAGGCCAGTGCCTTTCCGTTTCCGTCCAAAAACGCGTCGAGGAAGGGCAGTGCGACGCTTACCGCTGCGCCTTGCAGGGTTCCTCGAAGAAACCGACGGCGATTGAGTCGACTCATCGATCTGTACCCCCATAACTTTGTTCGCTGATGTTTTTGCTGTTGTTCGTGATAGAGCTAGCACTCATGTTACTGCTGCTGCCTGCAATAAGACGGGATGAAGCAGTGCTGTCAGTGCTGGCTATGCCCTCTGTAACCGGTGCTGGCCGTCTAATCGAGGAAAAAGCGTCGCTCATACTGAGATCCCTGAGTAGGGCAGGGACACGATGCTCTTGATCCACAAACCGATTTTCAAAGCTTTTAAGAATATCCCGATCGTAACGCAAGGACACCGGGCCGCCCGTTCCGTAGGCATACAAGCGATTGATCAGACAGGCAGATAGCTTGGGGTGATTGCGCATGGCGACGCCAAGGCCTTCGATGTCGTCAAAGTAAACGCCATCCAATTCGCCACTAATGTCCAGGATCGCGCCGTTTTCTGTCTCGCGGTAACCGCCGGCTCCATCGAAGTTCTCGAGGGCAAGGCCCATGGGGTCGGTAATCAAATGGCATCCAGCACAGGATGGGTTGGTGTTATGCACCTTGAGGCGTTCCCGCGCGGTGGATGCATCGCCTGCGTCTTCGAGCTTGGAAAAGTCTACGTTAGGGGGTGGGTCAGGCACATGCTGACAGAGCAGCAGTTCGCGCATGGCTTTGCCGCGCAGTGTCGGTGAGCTTCGCACTGCGTGGGAGTTGGCGGACAGAAAGCTGACGTGGGTCAGCAGTCCCGATCGGTGACTCGCCTCGTCAAACTCATAGGGATTCCAGCCGTTCTCGGCAGGAACGCCGTAGAGCGCCGCCAGAGACATAGACATGAATGTTTTGCGCGTAGTGAAGAGATCGCGATAGTCAGCGCCCTCAACAAGGACGTGATCGATGATGGTCCGCAGCGTTTGCTCTCGGGCATCGGCGAGGGTTTTAGCCGTCACCTTGGGATAAACAACAGGGTCTTTCGCGAGGCTTTCAAAATCGTCAAAGGCCAGCATGTCGTCAAAAAATGCCCGCATACCTACTTCGAGCCTCGGACTGCTCATGAGCCAGTCCACAGCGGCTTCCCGGCCGCTGGAAGTGTGAAGAGCACCGCTTGCTGCGGCATCGAGAAGCGTTGCATCCGGCGCCGAGTTCCATAGAAAGAAGCTCAATCTGGAGCCCAGCGAGTAGGCATCCAGTCGCATCTCTCCAGGCTTGTCGGGGTCCGCTTCTGCCTTGTCGATGACAAACAAGAACTCAGGACTGATAAGAAGTGTTTCCAGTGCCAGCGTTAATCCCTGGTAAAAATCGCCGGTTCTTTCTGCCGCTCCCTGGGCAACCTCCATAAGGTCAGAGAGCCGTTTTTGTTCCAGAGGGCGCCGAAAAAGCATACGGCCCGTCTCTGCGATAAAGGCCCCGGCACAAGCGTCGTCCGGTTCAGACACTGATGTGGGTTCGCAGGGTATAAGGTAGTCCCGATGATTTTGGTCCGTTACCTGAGCCGCTATGGTGGTTGCAGCTTGCTGGATCTGCGAGACCTGATCCGAGGTTAGTCCCACGAATGCGGCTCCCGAGGCGAGAAGGCCATCTTTTCGCGGTAATGGGGGTAATGGAGGGATAACGCTTTCGCTGATATCCGCTCCGAACACATGTGCAATGCTGTTGCTGTACTGGGCGCTGGTTAAGAGTCGCACCCGCATTTCAGACGCGTTGTCTACGGTCTTAATGGATTCTTCGCTACAGGCAGTCAGTAAAGAGGTGCCCATCAGGACAGCCAGGCTCTGGCGAAGAACACCACGCTTAAAAAGGCGCAAAAAGGAGCTTGAAAGTGGGTAAAGCAAACGACGGTGTATCAACTAAGACCCCTCGAGCCAGCGGTGCGACCGAGTATAACACTGGCGCGGACGCTCACGGCTGCGCTCTATTCCCATCGTTGCCGGGCGACCTGATCACTGGTCACTACAGCGCTGCGGTTTTCCCAGGAATGTCGGATAAAAGTAGCGACAGCAGCGACTTCGGCATCGTCCAGAATATATTGAAACTCTTCCATGGGCTCGCGCCATTTTTGCGGTAGATCCGCTTTTGGCGCCTCGGGTCCGTAGAGAATGACGTTGATCATGGAAGCGGGATTCTCCGCCTGTACCACTAGACTACCTTTGTTCAATCGTGGCGCCATCTCGGGATCGCCTTCACCTGTCGGAAGGTGGCAAGTGCCGCAATGCAGGTTGTAGATAGTTCGACCCCTGCCAAGGACGACCGGGTCTGCGTCCGATGTCGCTGGAGGATCTATGGGCGATAGTGTTTTTAGGTACACCGCCATCGACTGGACATCGTCTTCTGAGAGATGTCGTGTGCTGTGAAGAATGACCTCGTTCATGGGGCCAAAGGACTCCAAAAAGTCGTTCCGCGCTGTCTTGAGGTAAGCACCGATATCGTCGGTTGACCAGCTGCCCAAACCTTGTGTTGACGCAGTAAGGTTGGGGGCTGACCACGGCTTGTAGACTCCCGGTGCCACACGATCCTGGTACTCACCACCCGACATATGAGCATGTGTTTTCTCTGCTCCCAGATAGTTGCGGGGCGTGTGGCAGGCACTGCAGTGCGCCAGTGCCTCTACAAGGTACGCACCGCGATTCCACTCGTCAGTTTTTGAGTCATCGAGCTCGTAGGCACCCGGTGTAAAAAACAGTGTTTTCCAAAACGCCATGAGCGGCCGGAGGTTGAAGGGGAATGTGACCTTGTTGTCCGCGTTAAGGCGCTCTACGGCCGGTATGCTTTGCAGGTAGGCGTAGAGCGCAGCGACGTCATCATTACTAACTTTGGTAAAGGCGGTGTAGGGAAACACTGGATAGAGATGCTCCCCACCCGGGCGAAGCCCGTGACGCATGGAGTTCAAAAGATCCCAGTCGCTCCAGCTGCCTATACCCGTAGTTTTATCCGGAGTGATGTTAGTCGAGTAAATAGTTCCGAAAGGAGTTTCGAATGCCAGGCCACCTGCCATGTACTCCCCATCCGCCGCCGTATGACAGCTGGCGCAATTGCCCGCGAGCGCCAGATATTTACCGCGTTGAACGAGTTCGGCGTTGTTCAGGGTCTCACTCACGAGTGGCCCGTCGCCGGACTCGCTCCTGTCCGGCAATAGAACAACCGCAAACATCACCACTAGGGCGGTGAGAGTGAGTAAAACAATAACGCGGGGCAGACTCGTCAAATGACCAACTCATTTCGGGGCTAGGGTGTTGTAAAAGCATATCGTTGCTGCGATGCAGGCCAGCGCAGAATAAGCGCCAGAGTTATCGCGAGGTCGCCATTACCGGTGAACGCCGCAATTCTGTCAAGTCCCCGTCGCTTCAACCCACTATGTGTAACACAAAGTGTCTGCTGGCAGGTCAGCTTATACCCCTTTTAAACTAGTGTTTTCCTGATCCAATCGCGGGTTGCGCGTCATTACCGACGATAGGATAGACTCGTACTCTTCAATTCAGATGGAGACTAGGAATGCCGCGACGTTTTGTATTGTCCGCGCTCTTTGCATCACTGTGCTGCGCTGCCAACCTTACACAGGCGCAAAGTCCCGGGGGGGAGGGTGAAGATGCCGACGCTCTGCTGGCTGCCAAGCTCGTTAGCGAAAGTCCCATTAAGGCCAGGCAGTCCTACTGGTTAGAGGAGTTAACCTGGATAGAAGTTCGTGATCTTGTAGCGGCAGGACACAGCACGGTGATTATTCCCACGGGGGGCGTAGAAGAGAACGGCCCTTATCTGGCGACGGGAAAACACAATCTCATTTTAGAAGCCGCTTGCCCGGCGATAGCTAGTCGTCTGGCAAATGCGCTCTGCGCACCTATCGTAAAGTTTGTCCCTGAGGGGGATATTGATCCGCCGACTCGCGCCATGCGATTTCCGGGCACCATCAGTCTCAGTGCAGCCACTTATGAGGCTTTGTTGACCGATATCGCCAGCAGCCTCAAGCAATCGGGCTTCAGCGATATCGTGATGATCGGGGATAGTGGTGGCAACCAACGGGGTATGGAAGCCGTGGCCGCTCGGTTAAACGAGCGTTGGGCGGGTTCTTCCACACGTCTCCACTTTGTCAGGGAATTTTACGACCCCGGGTGGGAGGCAACAGAAAACTACACGCGGGAGGTGCTGGGCGTCTCTGAAAGCCGAAAAGATGGATATCACGATGATATCTGGGTGACGGCGATGATGATGGTGACGGATCCGGCGCAAGTGCGGTTTGAAGAACGCGTCGCTGCAGACCTGGCATCCATCAATGGTGTACCGATAACGCCTCTGGAAGACACTGTGGCGCTTGGGAAGCAAATGATCGACTTCCGTGCGCAGCTAACGGCAGACGCCATTAGCCAAAGAATTAAGTCCGCGCGCTGATTTGAGCGCTAGGGCGCAGTCTTACCCGCTGCGCGGAGAACCACTTCCTTAGCCAGTAGATCGGCGGCATCGTAGGAGGGTAGATCCGTGTGCAGATGCTGCGCGACCACCGACAGTTCAGTGCAGGCAATTACGAGGCAGTCGACCCCGTCGTGTTCCAAGGCATCGGCGCAATTTTGTAATGCGGCGTAGCCTACCAAATCGCCAGCATTCGCTTTAATGGCAAGAATCAAAGCCATCAGCGCTGACTGCTGCGCCGGCATCGGGTAACAAACCTCCATCCCCCGTGCGTGCAGGCTCGGTTCGTAAAGCTGAATTTGCGAGAGCGCCGATGATGCGAGAAGCCCTACGCGTTTGGCGTTGGGTTGCTCCCGGGAGATGTGCGTTGCGACCAGCTCCAAAATGTTGAGAAACGGTACGTCGACCGCAGCCTCAAGCTCCGCATAAAAGTGATGTGCGGTGTTACACGGCATGGCGAGAAAATCTGCTCCCTGAGCAGCCAGTTGTTGGGCCATGGCGATTAACACGGGAGCGGGGCTGGGCCCGGTTTTCTCAATAAGGGCTTTCAGGCGCGAGGGCACTTTGGGGTTGTTGTCCACCAGCATGCGAACATGGTCGCTGTCGTCTGACGCGGGAGTCGCGGCGACGATGCGCTGCATGAGATCAACGGTGGCCGCTGGTCCCATACCGCCCAAAATGCCTACTGTTTTCGCGTCACCCACGACTGATCAGGACGCTTGGTACTTAAAAGCGTCGCGATAGGCGAAAAGTGCCTGACTGCCGCCCGTGTGAATGAAGACGATGTTTTGGTCTTTCTCGAAGTGGCCCTTGCGAACAAGATCTATCAGCCCGGCAGCGCCCTTACCCGAATATACGGGATCCAGAAGAATGCTCTCTGTGCGCGCAAAGAGTTCTATGGCCTCGATGGTTCCCACTGTGGGGATTCCGTAGCCTTCGCCGACGTAGTCGCAGTTGGCCTGCACATGTTCGCGCTGGATGGCATTGGGTATCCCCAAAAGCTCAGCGGTGCTCTGCGCAAGTTTAAACACGTTTTCTTCCTGCAATGGTTTGGGCGCGCGAACGCCAATTCCCAGCACAGGAACCTGGCTATTACTTCCGGCAAAGCCTGCAACAAGGCCAGCCTGAGTGCCCGCACTTCCGGTACCGTGAGTCACCAAGTCCATACGCAGGCCTGCACAGTCAGCCTGATAAAGCAGCTCCATGGCGCAGTGCACATAGCCCAGGGCGCCCACAGGATTTGAGCCGCCGCCGGGAATAATGTAAGGCTTTTTGCCTTCGCCTTTGAGTTTTTCGGCGAGAGTGTCCATGGCCGCGTTCATGTCGGTTCCGCCGGCAACCCGGCTCAGAGAGGCTTCGAAGAGTTCGTTCAGAAAAACGTTGCCGTTGTAGTTGTAATCATCGACGGTGCTGCCGGTTCTGTCTTCCAGAATGACTTCGCAATGCATGCCCATTTTTGTCGCGATGGCCGCTGTTTGCCGCGCGTGGTTGGACTGTGTTGCCCCTTGGGTAATGATTGTGTCGGCACCTTGCTGCTCTGCGTCGGCCATGAGAAATTCAAGCTTGCGGGTTTTGTTGCCACCTCCCGCTAGTCCTGTGCAGTCATCCCGCTTAATCCAGATGTTGGGCCCGCCCAGCGCGCGAGACAGGTTTGTCAGGGGCTCTAGCGGCGTCGGTAGATGGGCAAAGTGGAGGCGCGGAAAACGGGCTAAGTGCATGCGGTTGCCTTATGGTGGTGGTTATCAGGGGACGCAAGGGTACCTAAACAGTGAGTCTTCGGCTATTCCGCTGCGCTCCACGCTATAATACCGCCCATTATTATTGTGAGAGTGTTCCTGTGCAGCGATTAATAACTTTGGGTTTGGGCCTGTTTCTGGCCGCTTGCTCTTCTGTTCAGTACAACCTGCCCGTGGTGAGCAGCGATACCGATGGCAGCCGCCGATCGGGTAAGTTTATTTGGCATGATCTGATTTCGGATGACCCGAGGGGCTCAGAGGCATTCTACGGCAGCCTGTTTGGCTGGGAGTTTCAGTCTCTCGAATTGTTGGGCGCCAACTACTGGATTATCAGCCTGAATGGTCAGCCCATTGGCGGCATGGTGGAGCAGGCCGGTATTGCCGCTGAGCGAGACATATCTCAATGGATGTCAGTGATGTCGGTAGCAGACGCTGAGCAGGCCATGGCTCAGGTAAGTTCTGCCGGAGGTCATGTGTTGCGCGAACCGGTGTCCATTGGCGACCGCGGCACAATTGCGGTGTTTGCCGATGCCCAGGGTGCGCACTTCGCGACATTGACTACAGCTTCGGGTGACCCCTTGGATACAGATGCGCTCCCGGACGAAGGCGCGTTTTTATGGCACGAGTTGTGGACCTCTGATGTTTCCCAAGCCACAAGTTTTTACGCGGAGCTTGGTGACCTTGATGCCCAAGCGCTGGAAGTAACTTCTGCAGACGGCGACTCTGTTGATTTTCGGGTTCTGCGCGGTAACAAGCTGACTCGGGCGGGTATTCGGAGTCTGCCGGAGCCGGACATGCCGACGATGTGGATGCCTTACCTCAGAGTGACGTCTCTCGATCGGCTCGAAACACTGTTGTTACAAGTGCCGGAGCTTGGAGGAGAAGTACTGGTGCCAGCCGTACCGCGTCCCTCGGGGGGCTTTGTTTCAATTATCGCCGGCCCGTCGGGTGCGCCTGTTGCCCTGCAAACCTGGGGTGATGATCAGCCCCTGATAGAGGATTTATAGAATGCGAAATTTAGGTGCAATTGAGCAGGGCCTGCGCTGGCCACTTCGTGGTCTGGGCTTAGCTGTGCTGGCCCTGTGCATGCTGTCTCTGAGTGGCTGCGATGACCCCAAAGTTTACGGCAGCGTCGGTGTGTCATCGGGTTACGGGGGGTACGGCGGTTACTACGGTGGCTATGGCGGTTGGGGGCAGCCGCGAATGCATACGAGTATTTCGGTCGGTGGACGTATCCGCTGATTAAAAGCTCCAGCCCACGCCGGTGGTCACCCCCCAGTCAAATTCCCCGGCCGCATCGACCTCGACCGTGGAGTTATCAAAGCTTCCCCAGGCGCTAAAGTCCCAGAAGAGGTCTTCTATCATCTCCCAGCGAAGCGTGGCACTGGTGTCTGCCCGTACGCGGCCATTTTCCGTCACCGAGGGGTAGACCGAGGCATCCAGCTTGAGTTTGAGCTCCGGTGTATCAAAGCGCCAACGGGAGTAACCCATGGTGAGCACACCCTCAATACTTTCCTGAGAGTCGCCACCGATGCCGCGCTCCTCCAGCCCCTGCAGTGACATGCTGCCGATGAGCTCGCTATTGGGGCTTTCGATAAAGTAGCGGCCCATGCCGGCCCCGAGAGACAGGCGATAGTCCAGGCCGAGTTCGTCGTTGCTTTCATAGCCGCCAAAGACCAGACGATAGTTTGCGTTACGATTCACCCAGGCTTTTCGTGACAAATTGACGCGAGAGCTTGAAGTAGAGTCTTCATTGGTGTCCGAAACCGTGACGCGGCTGGTGAGTGCGTTCAGTGTTTTCTCATCCTCATAGGAAAAATCCGCGCGAAATTCCGTTTGGGTCACTCCACTGGCCTTGGTAAAGGCGTAGTTCGCAGCGATGTAAATATCGATGCGGTCGACCAGGCTGTCTTCCACAGGTCGGATTTCAACAATCTCCTGCCAGCCGAAGCTCTTCTCTCCAAAGACATCTTTAAGCTTCACTGTTCCCGATATGGATCCGGGTTTAACGCTGCCATAGAATCGCTGGCCATCATCAAGACGCAACTCGTAGTTGTAATTCGATTCAATGCTGGCAATTTCTTTCCATTCAACGTCCAGGGTGCCCATGGCGTCCGTTTTGAAGCTTAAACGGCCGCCCAGTAGCGACATTATTTCACCAGTGACTCGGTCTCCGTTATAGAGAGTGATAGTATCGGTCTTGCGCTGAGCCGCTGCAGGGTTGCTCAGGCATACGCAAAGCAAAAGGAGCATGAACACCATTAGCAAGTGCTGCGGCCGCCAACCCTCTCTTACGAGCGAGACTCTCGTTTTTCTCGCTAGCTGGCGCGTTTCCTGCGCAGCTGGCACATCCAAAATCTTCAAGGTCTGTCACCGATTCTTGTGTGTACTGGTACCAAGTTTACCGTTATCAGCAACAGAAATTCGCGCGCTGGCAGTTTTACCGCTGTTATCGTTCTTGGTGGTCATCCCCGCGCAGGCAATGTTTGACGGTGCAGCGGATGATGGTGCCCTGGTCAGCGATCGGGAACGCTTTCTCAACGCACGGAAAATGATTCAGGCGGGGCAATGGTCGGCTTTTGATCGCGAGCGTAAAGCGCTCGATGCCTATCCCTTGAGTCCGTATCTGGACTATGAGCGTCTTATGCGTCGCCTTACGATAACGTCCGGGAGCCAGGCTCGGACCTTTGTCGACGAACACAGCCAAAGCCCTTTGGGTGTGCGTTATCTGGGAAGTTACCTGGGAACGACGGGAAAGCGTCGCCGTTGGGGAGACTACCTTGATGCAGCCGCCCGAGAGCCCCGGAGTGAAAATCTCCGTTGCTACTACGCGCGAGCCAAGCGAGCCCGTGGCGCCAAAGAAGAAGCCTGGGATTTGGCAAGCCGACTCTGGGTCTCAGAGAGTTCTGTCAATGACGCCTGCGATCCCTTGTTTGAGCTTTGGCTAGGCCAGGGCGGCCTTACTGATGATCTGGTCTGGGAGCGTGCGACCCTTGCCTACGGAGCGAGAGAGGGGGGGTTGCTACGCTACATAGCCTCGCTGGGAAGTGCTGAGCTTCAGCCAGCGCTAGCCGCATTACGCGGCAGTTACAGCCAGCCGCAGCGCAGTGTGAGTCTGGCCAAGGGATTAGATAAGACCTTAGGCTCTCAGGTGATAACGCTGGGGCTGGAGCGATACTCCCGCTATAACCCTGCACGAGCACTGCGGCAGTTTGAGTCCCTCGATGACGATGCGCTTACGGATGCACAGAGCGAACGCGTCGCCTCGGCAATCGCATTTCGGGGTTTACTGGAGCGCGATGAAGACGTTCAAGGTTGGGTAGACGCCGGCTTACCCCAGTGGTCAGACGACAAGCTGACGGAGCTTCGTCTGCGCTGGGCGATCGCAGAGCAAGACTGGAGCGCCATTGGCACACTCTTTCTGGCGCTCAGTAGCACCGCACAAGAGGACGCGACCTGGCGTTATTGGTATGCCCGCTCCCTGGAGTCCCGCGGTCTCGATGATGACGCGCAGGTACTCTATGCAAGCGTTGCCAAGGAACGCAGTTACTACGGATTTTTAAGTGCCGATAAGCTCGGTCTTCCCTACAGTTATCAGGATGCTGAAACCGTCGAAATTACTGCGCTTGATTCGGCGCTACTGGAATGGACCACTGGGGCCCTGTGGCGAGTTCACGAGCTTAATGCCGTGGGAGAGACGAGACTGGCAGAGGCGGAATGGATGCATGCCCTGCGACGCCTTGATGGCTCGCAGCAGCTGGTTTTGGCCCGCATCGCCAAGGATCAGGGTTGGCATCGACTCAGTATCGATGCTGCAAATGCGGGTCGCCACTGGAACGCTCTCGATTTGCGCTTTCCTCTCGCTTATGTCGATGACTTTTATCAGCGTGCGGCGGCCCAGTCCTTACCGGTTAGCGAGCTTATGGCTATCGCACGGCGAGAGAGCGCTTTTTCGCCCACGGCACGGTCGCCGGTGGGGGCTCGGGGATTGATGCAAATCATGCCTGCGACGGGGCGCTCGGTAGCGCGCAAGGTGGGCATGCCTGTGAGTACTCAAGCCCTGGATAACATTGAGTACAACATCACGCTGGGAAGCGCTTACTACAGCCAGCTGCTGGAGCGTTTTGATGGTCGCCGCGCAGTTGCCCTGGCGGCCTATAATGCGGGTCCCAACCGCGTTAAAAACTGGCTTAGTGCTGATCTGCCACTGGATGCCTGGATAGAGACAATACCTTATCGGGAGACTCGTGATTACGTGAAAGCGGTGCTGGCCTACAGTGTTGTCTTCGACTATCGACTGGGCGAGAAAGCGCAGCTCATGGGTAATACGAACCGCTCTTCGGGTGACTGACACCGCGCCTTTCCTCAGCTTTGTTATACCCGTCCTCAATGAAGTTGGTCGCCTGCCGACGCTGCTGACCGAGCTACGATGGGCATTCCCCGACGCTGAACTTATCGTGGTGGACGGCGGGAGTACTGATGAAAGCGTAGCGATCGCCTTGCCCCTTGCCGATGCAGTACTTCTAAGCGCACCCGGGCGCGCACACCAGATGAACCTCGGCGGAGCCTGCGCGAAAGGGCGGTGGCTTGCCTTTCTCCATGCGGACACTCAGCCCTTGTTTGATCAGCAGGCGCTCTTGCCTTTACTGGGAGGGGATGTCCATTGGGGTTTTTGCCGGATAGCACTGCAGGGGCGCTCGACGGGCTTGGCCATGGTCAGCTACTTCATGAATCTGCGTTCCGCGATGACGAGCGTCGCGACCGGTGATCAGCTGCTGTTCGTGAGGCGTGAGTTGTTTGAGGAATTGAACGGTTTTGGAGAAATGCCGCTCATGGAGGATGTGGATGTTTGCAAACGTCTGCGTCGCGAAGCGGAGGGTGGTGCTCTGAATCTCCAGGTTGTCTCCAGCGGTCGGCGCTGGGATGAGCAGGGACTTTGGCGCACCATTGTTCGTATGTGGGCCTTACGCCTGGCTTACTGGCTTGGCGTGTCGCCGCACAGACTCTGGAGCCACTACTACGGAAAGCACGCGGTGCCCGCCACCAATCAGGATAACTAAATTGATGGCAGCGACGCGCCTCATGCAGCAGTTCGCCCGCTACCCGGAGCCGGGCAAAGTGAAAACTCGACTTCAGGTCGAGCTTAGTGCGCTGGAATCCTGTGCAGTGCATGAAGAGTTACTGCTTCGCACCGCAAATACCCTGATTCAATCCAAGCAAGGTGCCGCTGAACTGTGGCTTGACCGACTTGGGGAGCAGGCAACGCTCTCAGCCGCTATGCGCCTTGGTATGCGCGGTCCCTTTCTGCAGGCGGGGCAAAACCTGGGTGATCGAATGTATGCAGCAATTCTTGACGGACTGAGTCGTGCGGGGGAAGTGCTTTTGGTGGGTAGTGACTGTCCACCGCTGAGCGACGACTATCTCGCTTCGGCATTCAGTGCATTGCAGGAGTCTGATGTCGTTCTGGGTCCCGCGGAAGACGGTGGCTTTGTTCTCATCGCTTGCCGGAAGGTGTGCGAGGGAATGTTCGACGGGGTGTCCTGGGGAGGGGGCGGAGTATTGAAGGCGACGCAGACAAGTCTGAAACAGCACGGTTTAAGCTGCGCCTTGCTCCCTGAGCTGTACGACGTAGATACTCCCGCTGATCTCCAGCGATGGAGAGCAGAGCAGCGTTCAGGCGTGAGCGGCGACCGCTGATCCGCCGGCAACACTCATGCCGCCTGTTTCTTTCCAGTCAGTTTGAACCCGAGACCGTTGATACAACAACCAGGCTATTGCAGTGCAGTAACTCAGGTTAGTTTGCAGTTCGCTGTCAGGGTTACTCAGAAAAGCCCGTTGGCTGGCTAATCCGCGCACGCGACTGGCTATGTCGGGGCGGAAAGCAAGGTAGCGATCCCAGAGATCCCGGTGCTGACTTGAGGTTATATGGAATAACCCCAGCCCGGGTTCCCGTCGGGAGAAAAGGCCGACTTCGGTTTTGCGCAGAGCTGCCGCTAGCAACTCTCGCTCTGCTTCAGACGACCACGCTCCAAGATACTCCAGCGTGGGTTTAATGACCTGCTCACGCAGGTGTTCAGCGGTAATGTACATATAGCAAGCTCCTCGCAAGAACTGGGTGCGAATGCTCTTTGGCATCTCATCACCGGTTTGCATGCTATGGACAATAACTCAGAGTCGCGTTGCAACGCTGTTTAAGCTCATCTACCGCGTGAGCCCTCGGAGTAATCGGTACCCAAACGACACACAACGTCGTTCTGGGAGTATTTTTAACACAGTGATTTAAAATATCCAATATAAATTAGGGGTTTAGGCGCTTATTTTTATAATTTTTCTGTAATTCACGCCTAAATAGGGTGTTTGAGCGGGCCATATGCCAAAATTCTGAGCTCTGCGGTCTAAATCAGCGAAATGTTGATCAAAAAATGATCAAAAATGGCCAAATAGCCTATCCGCCTGCGAATTTGACCGTAAAACCTTCAGCTTCGAGGATTGTTTTTATGATTTCTCGCTGGTCACCCTGGATTTCAATGACGCCATCTTTTACGCCGCCGCCGACCCCGCAGCGTTGCTTGAGGGTCTTGGCGCGCGTTTTTAAGGCGGGCAAATCATCGGGTAAACCGGTGACAATGGTCACGGCCTTTCCGCCCCGACCCTTCGTTTCGCGCTTAAGTCGAATGATGCCGTCGCCTTGAGGCGCAGCGGATTTGATTAACCGGCAACGACAGTCCGCCTTTACAGCGCCACAGTCCGGGCACAAGCGGCCTTTGTCCGTGCTGTATACAGTGCGGGCTTTACCGTGTCCGCTGCGAGCCATGGGCGTTGCTCCTATAATCAAGGGCAGTGTAGGGTACAGCGCTTTGCGTTGTGGTGAACCCCGTGGATGATGATCAGACAGGCATCGATATTGCCAAGCTCCAAGCCGAACTGGCGTTTCAGGGTGAGACCGTCCAGCGTCTCAACGATGCCCTTGGAACACAGCAGCAGGAAATCTTAATGCTGCAGCGTCAGGTGGAGCTGTTGGGAGAGCGATTGCGAAATCTGCGGCAGGACGACGGCTCTGGCGAGGGAACTCAGACTCAGGAAAAACCACCCCATTACTAATCAGCTTTGCTCATCCAGACAGAAGATGGGCGTGACTCACAATTCAGTAACGAACGCGTAGGTAAAACGTCGCCATGCAACTTTCCAGATTCGGTGAAAAATTTGCAGCTAAAAGCGGCATCAGTGGTCTGATGGACGATCTGGGTGCTGCTTTGACGGATGATCCCACTCTGCTGTTCATGGGGGGAGGAAATCCGGGCCGGGTGGAAGCCGTGCAGGTCGCGTTTGCGAAGCGCTTGTCGGCCATCGCCGCTGACCGCGATGCGCGTCATCAAATGCTTGGCGTCTATCAGGCGCCCCAGGGGGACCGCGATTTTCGCGATGAGCTTGCACGCTTTCTTAATCGTGAATACCGCTGGTCTATCGGTCCGGAAAACATCGCCGTTGCCAATGGCAGTCAGGCTGCGTTTTTTGTGCTCTACAATCTGTTTGCCGGCGTCGCGCCCGATGGTGGCGAGCGTCAGATACATCTACCCATGTCCCCCGAATACGTGGGTTATCGCGATATCGGACTCAGTGACAATTTCTTTACGGCGACGAAACCTAAAATTGAGCGTTTGGCGGGCGGGCAGTTTAAGTACCACGTAGATTTTGACGGTCTGGTGCTGTCAGATTCGGATGCTGCTCTGTGCGTGTCGCGACCGAGCAACCCAACGGGAAACGTGGTGTCCGATGCAGAGATTGCGTCGCTGGATCGTCTCGCGCAGTCTAAAGACATTCCCCTTATTATTGATGGCGCTTACGGCCAGCCTTTTCCAGCACTCATCGAGGATTCAGCGACGGCTTTCTGGAATGAGAATACGATCCTGATGCTGAGTTTGTCCAAGTTGGGGCTGCCCGGTGTGCGTAGTGGCATCGTGATAGCTCGTCCTGAAATTGCCCAGGCCTTTTCCAGGGCGAACACGGTGGTGAGCCTTGCCTGTGGCACTCTGGGTCCGCAGTTGCTCCGAGGAATGCTGGACGATGGATCGTTATTGCAGCTCTGTCGACAGGAGATCCAGCCCTATTACGCCCAGCGACGAGAGTTGGCTATCCATGCTATTGAGGCTGCGCGGGGAGATCTACCGGTCTGGATTCATAAACCTGAGGGCGCGTTTTTTCTTTGGCTGTGGTGCGAAGGCTTGCCCATTGATAGCGTGACGCTGTACGAACGACTAAAAAAGCGCGGTGTTATCGTGCTGCCCGGCAACGACTTTTTTATCGGCTCGGGAGAAGACTGGCCTCACAGTAGAGAATGCCTAAGAATCTCTTACGCTGGCGACCGACAGACAATCGAAGCGGGAATAGCATTGATTATGAGTGAGCTTCATAACACCTATGCGCAATCTCCGTGAGTGATGGAGGCTGTGTGACAATAGAGACGTAATTAACAATCCGGCGCAGAGCCGACCTTAATAACCATAAAGTACTTCAATTTAAGCTGCAGAGGCTGCAGCAAAATATCTGGACGGAGAATGCAGATGCGAAATTTAGCCCTGAGTGTATTACTCACATCAGCAAGCTGTGTAGTTGCTGCCCAAGAATCAGCGCACCTCGACTGGCTCAATGCAAATTATGAACAGACGGCTCAAACCGCGAGATCGCTTTGGGAGTTTGCCGAAGTCGGTTATCAGGAGACACGCAGTAGTGCGCTGCTCCAGGAACAATTAGCCGGTGCCGGCTTCTCCGTTGAGAGCGGCGTCGCCGGTATTCCCACAGCGTTTGTCGCCAGTTATGGCGATGGCGGCCCGGTGCTGGCGATCCTGGGGGAGTTTGACGCTTTGCCTGGAATCACCCAGGACTCAGTGCCAGAGCGCAGTCCCATCGAAGAAAAAGGGGCGGGACATGCCTGCGGACACAACTTGTTTGGTGCGGGTTCGGCCGCCGCGGCGATTGCGGTCAAAGAATGGCTGGATAGCACGGGTACGCCCGGTACGATTCGCTTCTACGGCACGCCAGCGGAAGAGGGCGGCAGCGGAAAAGTCTATATGGTTCGCGCGGGCCTGTTTGATGACGTGGACTTTGCAATGCATTGGCATCCCTCGGATCGCAACTCAGCCGCGGCTCAGACAACCCTGGCTAATCGATCTGCAAAGTTTCGCTTTAGAGGCGTATCTGCTCACGCAGCCGGAGCACCGGAGCGCGGTCGATCTGCGCTCGATGGTGTAGAAGCGATGAACTACATGGTCAATATGATGCGCGAACATGTGCCGCAGCAGACCCGTATTCACTACGTCATCACATCGGGGGGTAACGCTCCCAATGTCGTGCCCGACTACGCAGAAGTTTTTTACTACCTGCGCCATCCCGAGGCCAAGACCGTGCGCTCCCTCTGGAAGCGTCTTGAGGCGGCAGCCAGTGGAGCGGCAGAAGGAACGGGTACGGAGCTGGAGGTGGAGATTATTCATGGCAACCATCCAGTGCTGGTCAACGAAACCCTGCACAAAATGATGGATGCCACCATGCGTGACCTCGGTGGCATCAACTACAACGCTGAAGAAGAGCGCTTTGCCAAAGATATTTATAAGAGCTTTGATGACCCCAGGCGCGCATTAGGATCTGAGCAAGAAATTCAGCCCTATGGGATGTCCCTGGGCTACGGATCTACCGACGTGGGGGATGTGTCCATCGCGGTGCCGACTGTAGGACTCAGCACAGCCACCTACGTCCCCGGAACCGCCGGTCACAGCTGGCAGGCGGTCGCGGCAGCCGGCTCATCCGTGGGATTTCGTGGTGCCGATCTTGCCGCCCGAGCGCTAAGCAGCGCTGCGGTAAAGATTTATACCGATAAGGCCCTGCGCGATGCGGCGAGAGCGGAGTTCGAAGAGCGTCGAGGGGATGACTTTGAGTATGAAGCGCTGCTGGGTGACCGCGCGCCAGCCCTGGACTACAGAAACTAAAGGCCGATTACCCGGCCCGCATAACATAGATAACGAACTGATCGCACGAGGATACACAGATGTCAGATGGTGAACGTAAAGACACGGCAGAGCAGGCGGAGTTTCGCCAGTACTGCAAGACTTGGATTGCAGACAATCATCCCGGCGACCCTACGGTCCGTTTGCCACTGTCGCCCCTGGAGATTATGACGGTTGAACAGATGGAGTATCTTCAGCGGTGGCAGAAAGCGGCCTACGACGCGGGTCTTGTAGGTTGTGATTATCCCGTGGAGGTTGGCGGCCACGGCCGGACTGATTGCCAGCGGGTGGCTAACGAAGAGCTCGTTGCCGCGCGAACTCCGTTTTATCCCAACGTAATAGGCCTGGGGATGGCCGCGCCCACGGTTTTCTACCATGCAAACGAGGAGTTAAAACAGCGTTTGTTACCCCGATTGTTCTCCGGTGAAGATATCTGGTGTCAGGGGTTTAGTGAGCCCGGTGCGGGCTCTGATCTGGCCAGCGTGCAAACCTTTGCCGAGCGCAAAGGTGATAAATGGGTGATCAACGGCCATAAGGTCTGGACGAGTCTGGCGCATTTTGCACAGTGGATGATCATTCTGCTACGCACGGACAAGGGTCACAAATACGAAGGTTTGTCCTACTTTGTGGTGCCTATAGCTTCGGCGCTTGGTAAGGGCGTAACCGTGCGACCGCTGATAAAAATGACCGGGGAAACCGGTTTTAATGAAGTGCTGTTTGAGAATCTGGAAGTGGATGACAGATACCGTCTGGATGAGCTTGGCAAGGGATGGCAGGTGGCGATGACGACGCTACTCCATGAGCGTGGGGCGGGGGAGTTGGTGACTCCACGAGCAGGGGGGCTGAAGAGCAAAAGTTCCCTGTCGATCAGTGCGCGCAGTGTGATGGAGTTAGCCAGCAACACCGAGAGAGGTGGCCAGACGGCTGCTGAGGACCCGTTACTCAGAGACCGGATGGTTAGACAGCTGATTCGGGAAGAAGCACTCAAAGAACATCAGCGTCGCGCCCGGGTTCCTGCACTGACAGATCATCCCATGCGCTTACCCCTGCAGAACAAATTGCTTGCATCGGAGATCGCGCAGGATACCGCCGCGCTGGCTTTAGAGGTGGAAGGTCCTGCGGCGAGTCTCTATCTGGCAGATGACAATGCGCCTGTCGGGGGGCAATGGCCTCTCGCGTACATGAATTCTTACGGCATGACCATCGCCGCGGGTACCAGCGAAATTCAACGCAATATTCTGGGCGAACGAGTCCTGGGACTTGCCAAGTCTAAGTAGGCCGTTGGGCTGTTAAGAGGAGATTAAAGTGGCTCAACCTAAGAATTATGGATTTGAAGAAGAGGCGGGCATGCTTAAAGACGGCGCTCGTCGTTTTTTTGCAGAGAAGCTGCCCGTCGATCAGCTGCATGCTTTGGTGGCTGATGCTTATGTTCCCGAGCGTGCCCCCGAAGTGAAATGGCGAAAGGAGTTGTGGGATGAAATGGTGGCGCTTGGCTGGACCGCATTAGCGGTGCCGGAAAGTGCCGGCGGTGTCGGACTGCCGTGGGTGGCGGTGGCGGCGCTGCTCGAGGAGAGCGGTCGCGCCGCATTTCCCTCTCCATTGCTCAGTACTCTGCAAGCCACAGCCGTGCTTACGGCATGCGGTGATGCGGGCGAACCTGCATTGACGGCTATTGCAGAAGGCTGTGCCGCAACGATCGCGGTGATGGACGCGTCGGGAAGCGCAAGCCCCGGCGCTGTGCAGGTTATTGACGGCAAGCTCGAAGGCACTGCGTACTTTGTACAAGATGCCGGTAAGTGTGATCACGTTCTGGTTGTTGGCCGAGACGGCGACGTTCCCGCACTGTTTTGGGTGAGCATGAGCGAGGCGGGCGTTGCAGTTACGCAGGATGCAATCATTGATCTGACCCGAGACCAGGCAAGGTTGAGCTTTAGCGGCGTGACTGCGCAGCGCATCGATACGGACGCAGCGGTCGCCTGGGAGACTGCGCAGCCGACGATTTGGATGTTGAGTAGCGCGGACATGGTTGGCGCAGCGGAATGGCTGTTACAAACAACGGTGGAGTATGCGCAGCAGCGCAAACAGTTTGACCGTTCTCTGGGCTTTTTTCAGGCGGTGAAGCACGATCTGGTTAATGTCATGACCGCTATCGATGAAAGTAAGTCGCTGTTATACAACGCGGCGTGCGCTCTCGATCACGAACCCGAGCGCGCTCGGGAGCTGGCGCACATGGCGAAGTCTTCTGCAAGTGATACAGCGGCTTTTGCATCTGGGAGAACTGTACAAATGCACGGCGGCATTGGCTTTACCTGGGAATGCTATGTGCATCTGTATTTCAAACGCCAAAAACACAGCCAGCTTCTGTGGGGTGATGCCGCTTGGCATCGTGCTGCCCTTGCGGAGCTATTGGTTGACCGTACCGCAATAGGGGCGGCTGCTTAGATGACCTGGAAAACGGCAGGCCTTATCGCCCTCGTGCTGGTGGTCGCCTACGGCATGCTGGCGCTGATAGCGTTCCGATAGAGTGCATGCGCCGCCCAGACGTCGTCAGTTAACCCTGTCGACGTCTGCTCGCTTGTATCAGCACCCTTGCTCTGTGTTGGAGGGACTCTGCCTTAAGCAGCAATGCTTGATTGCAGGTCGAAACCTTCCATAAACGCCATGAGCTTTTCTCGCTCCGCGGCGTCTTCGCGGGTTCGAGAGAGCAGGTGAGTTGTGCGAGGCTCCCGATCGAGAAAGAGCTTGCCGCTCACACCACCGGCTTCTGATGCCGCCGCCAGCCAGACGATGGTGTCTGCTCCCTCTTCGGGGGTGCGCAAAATGAGGCGGGTGAGGGTGTGAAACGCAGGTAGCGCAGATTCAACTCCCGGCGTATCCGCCCAGCCAGGATGCATCGCGTTGACTACGATGCCATCGTCGGCCCAACTCTCGGCCCACTCTTCGGTGACTACGGTGAGAGCACGCTTGCAGCGGGCATAGGCTGTAGCGCCAGCATAATTCTCTGGAATCGCTTCCAGACGGTCGACGCTCAGCCGTTGCGAGTACATGCCTCCGGACACCACGTTGACGACTCGGGAATCTCCCGCGGCCTTCAGGAGCGGGTGCAGGGCGCGGGTTAGCCGCCAGGGGCTCAGGAGTAATAAAGCGAAACTTTGCTCGAGTCCTTCGGAGGTTGTGTTCCAGTCATTGAACAAGGCGCCCGCATTGTTCACCAACACATCGATAGGCTTGCCATTTTTAAGCAACCGGTCGGCCAGAGCGTCTACGTCTGCCATGATCGACAGGTCCGCGAGTTCATGTCGGATAGCTGTGTTACCCGTCTCTGCTTGCAGCTCGTTCACAACCGCTTCGGCGCGTTGTGGGTTGCGCATAACCAATATTAGCTCGGCACCGCGCTGGGCTAGCTCCCGGGCCGTGGCCAAGCCCAATCCTGAGCTTGCGCCGGTAACAATCATGGTTTTACCTCTTAACGAGGCACTCATAGGCTGCCAGTTTTTTTGTCCTCGTCGGTAACCCCACTTGCTGAACATGGCGAGCCCGGGCCAGAGCAAGCGATCAGCCGTGGCGCTG
This sequence comes from Congregibacter sp., assembly GCF_965662665.1. Classification (NCBI taxonomy): domain Bacteria; kingdom Pseudomonadati; phylum Pseudomonadota; class Gammaproteobacteria; order Cellvibrionales; family Halieaceae; genus Congregibacter; species Congregibacter sp. The sequence goes on from NZ_CBFIIF010000022.1 coordinate 25,360, forward strand.
CCAGAGGAGATTTGCGGCGCTGCATTGTCGTCGTCCAAAGCCCGCTGGAGCCCACGAAGGGCAATTTTGCCCATGCGTAGCATGCCGCTTTCGAGGGCACCCTCGAGCGCTGCGAAAGGCATTTTGTAGCTGAAATCCGCGTGGTAGTCGATGCGCGTCTGGCCATCTTCCTGTGCAAAATAGATGGTGTCCACAGCGGAGAATAACCAGCTATCTGCCTGCAGCGTGACGAGGTTCGAAGGCTCGAACTCAGTGATTGTGTAGAGAAGCTCAATGGAGCCCAGGGGCAGACGGCAGCGCACAGCAAAGCGTGAGCCAATTCCCACGGGTCCTTCGCTGAGTTTCCTGGCTTTGTAGGCGGTAGCGTCCCATTCGGGGGTGGTGCGAAAATCGGCAACGTAATCGAAGCACTCTTCGACTGTGCGCTCGACGCGAATGGTTTCCTTAAGACTGATCATGGTACGGGTGAACTCTTGAAACTGTTGCAGAGCTTACGCACTTCGCGGGCCCTTAGTTCACTTTAGCAACGGTTGCAGCGGCCTAATCTTCAACCCAAACGTGGCGCAAGGGCTCACCGAAGTCGTCGTAGATCACCTGTTTTCTCGAGCGTTTTTGTCCCGGCTTTCGGCTCGGCTTGCGCGACTCCTTGAGCGACTCCCGGCGCGCTTCGATGGTGGCGACGACCTCGGGCACCGGTGTACGCTCGCTGGGGGGCTCTGTGAACAGAGGACGAGAAGGGGGTGGTCGCATACCGGGCTCCCAGGCAGTGGCCCCTCGAGGGACATTATCGACCTGTCCGCCAACTTGCAGGAACTTTTGGGTCGCCTGCTCCAGCTCACGGCGAATCGCCGCTTTGGACTTCACGCCAAGCTTGGGCTTAGCTTTCTTATCCTTTTCAGTCATCAAGAGCCTTGAGCGTGAGTATTAGCTGCCATCATGAGCAATAAAGTGCATGAAGGTCATTATAGCGCCGGATTTGGTGGTTCAGGACTACCGGTATCTGGGATAATCATACGGCGTAAATGACCTCTCGGAGTGAGATCTATGTTTTGGCTTGTTATCACCATCGTGGCCTTCGTATTGTTTTCCTATCTTGTCCTTCGTGGTGAGGATCTATCCTATCTTGATCAGCCTGTTCCCAAGCATCAGTATCGGGCACCCAGTGACGCCATGCAGTCGGTGCTTGCCTCGCTGAGCGAGTTTGGGGAGGGCTCCCACGGTCGGGGTCGCCAGCGCATACATGCGATTCGCGGGTTTATGGACAAAATGGGTGCCGAGCGAGAGTACGAGAGTGAGTTTTTGCCGCTGTCGACGTCCGATCTGCGCGGCGAATGGGTGCTCGCGCCTAATCTCGTTAGCGGACGAAGGATTCTCTACATACACGGTGGAGCTTTTATCGCGGGCAGTCCGCTCAGTCACCGCACCATCACAGACAGGCTGGCGCGTCTCACTGGCGCATCAGTCTTCGCCGTTGATTATCGACTGATGCCGGAACACAAACGCATTGAAGGCATTGATGATTGCCGGCGGGCTTATCGCTGGATTCTTGAAAATGGCCCCGACGGCCGGTCACCTGCGCAAACGCTGGTGGTCGCAGGGGACTCGGCGGGTGGAAACCTCACTTTGTCGTTGCTCGCCTGGGTCAGAGACCAGGGTCTGCGTCAGGCCGACGCCGGAATAGCCCTGTCACCGGCGACAGATGCTGTTTTGGATGCGCCGAGTTTACGGAGCAACGTGGCCAGTGATGCCATGCTTGGACCTGCTTTTGGTGCGTTGACGAAAGTGCCGGGTATTTTTCTTCTTTGGTACACCTGGGCGACGTCTCGAATGCTTCCAAGTGATCCACGAATATCACCACTGCGTGGCTCGCTGGCAGATTTACCGCCGATTCTTGTGCACGCCAGTGACTCTGAAATGCTCCTCGATGATGCTCGACGTTATGTCGCAAAAGCCCAGGCGGCAGAGTCGCCCGTGGTGCTCCAGACCTGGCCCGACATGGTTCACGTTTGGCAAATGTTTACACCGGAGTTAGAGGAGGCGGAAGAAGCCTACGCGAATATGGCTGAGTTTCTCGATAGCGTGACGTCCACCGATGTAGAGCAGGCCGCATGAATGCTCTGCGCTCCTCACTGGTTTTCGCATGGATGGTAGTCAGCATCATCCCCGTTGGCCTGGGTCTGGTGATTTGTTCGCTGTTCCTGTCTTCGGGCAATCTGTGGCGCTGGTTCGCGAGGCCCTGGCTGAGAGGCGTAGTCGTTGCTGCTCGTTGGGTAGGACGTGTGGACTATGAGCTTCACGGAGAGGAAAACCTGCCGGGGCCCGATGATATGCGGCGTGTCATTCTGGTCTCGAAACACCAGTCGACCTGGGAGACTTTCTTTTTTCCCAGCATGATGCCCCACAATCTTGCCTATGTGTTTAAAAAAGAACTTCTGCGTATTCCCATTTTTGGATGGTGCATGGCGCGTCTTGAAATGGTGCCCATTGACCGCAGCAAGCGATCCGAAGCCTGGAACAAAGTTGCACAGTTCGGGGTGGAGCTTATGGATCGTGGACGATGGATCATCATGTTTCCCGAAGGCACTCGAAGCGAGCGGGGCGGGCAGGGTAACTACAAAAGCGGAGCGAGTCGCTTGGGAGTCGCCACCGAGGCTCTCTTGATACCCATCGCTGTGAGTTCCGGTCAATGCTGGCCACGGCGATCGTTTTCCTTTATCCCCGGCAAAATTGACGTATCGATTGGTACACCTATATCTGCCGCGGGGGGTGACCCCGAGGCATTGATGAAGCAGCTTGAATCCTGGATAGAGGCCGAAATGCGTCGCATTGATCCATCGGCTTACTCTGAGGAAGGCGGACAAGTCGCCGGAGCAAGGGACGCCGGTGACTGATCAGCTGCTACCAGATTGCCATGCATGCATACTCAGCGTTGATCAATTCTGGCGAGATTCTCTTTGCCAGCGCCTCACAGAGCTGGAGTCTGCAGATAGCGAAGATCAGCGGCGCTGCGTACTCAGTATAAGCAGTACGTCCACCGCCGAGGAGCTGTTGCAGCAGGCGATGACAGATGGGGCCCTGCAGTGTGTTGTGCTTGACGGAGCAAAGCTGTCGGAAGCAGCGAATGTGGCCTCAGAGCTGCGCAAAATCCGCAGCGAACTCGACATTTTTATTGCGGTATCGCCAGACCAAACGCCGGTTGAGGATGGCAGCGAACTCGTCGATAGAGATGACACCCGCGCAGAGATTCTTTTGCGGCGTTTGCGCCGAGCTATAGCAAAACGCGCGAGCACCCCCTTTGCCGATACGCTTCGGGAGTACGTGGAGGGCGCCCGCGATGCCTGGCATACCCCCGGGCACTCCAGTGGCGACGGCTTGCGCGAAAGTCCCTGGGTCGCGGACTTTTACCGCATGATGGGCGAACATGTCTTTAATGCTGATCTGTCGGTGTCGGTGCAGGAACTGGATTCCTTGCTGGATCCCTCACACGTTATTCATGCGGCCCAGGATCTTGCTGCGGACGCTTTCGGTGCCAAGCACACATTCTTTGTAACTAATGGCACGTCCATGGCCAACAAGGTGATCGTGCAGCACATGCTGGGTAACGCCGGTAAAATGCTGGTTGATCAGGCCTGTCACAAGTCCGTTCACCACGCGGCGATCATGTCCGGAGTCGATCCGGTTTACCTGCCTGCCAGCGTTAATGAAGCCTATGGCCTTTACGGTCCGGTGAGTAAAGAGAGTATTTATCACGCCATTGCTGCCCATCCGGATGCACGTTTACTGGTGCTGACGTCCTCGAGCTATGATGGTTTTTATTACGATCTTGAACCGATAATCAGTCGTGCCCATGCTGCAGGAATGAAAGTTCTCGTGGATGAGGCCTGGTATGCCCACGGTTATTTTCATCCCCGCTTACGGCCTTGTGCCCTCGAGTGCGGCGCGGACTATGTCACCCAAAGCACCCATAAGATGCTCTCCGCATTTTCTCAGGCAAGTATGATTCATGTCGCGGATCCCGAGTTTAATGAGGGCCGGTTCAGGGAGCACCTGAATATGCATACCTCAACGAGCCCCCAGTACGGCCTCATCGCGAGCCTGGATGTCGCCCGCAAGCAAATGAGTATGGAGGGCTTCTTACGACTGGATCGTTGCATTGCTTATGCTCGAGAGCTTCGTGAGGGCATAGCGGACACTGAGAGGTTTCGGGTGCTGGAGCTTGAGGACATGCTTCCCGATGAGGTCGCTCATGATGGTCTGCGCCTGGATCCCACCAAGCTCACTATCGACGTGAGCCGCGCGGGATGCACAGCGAGAGAACTGCAAAAATTGCTGTATGAAAAGTATTCGATTCAGGTCGAGAAAATTACACACAATACGCTTTCTGTGCTGGTTACCCTGGGTACCACGCAAAGCAAAGTGCTGCGCCTACTTAATGCACTGCGAAGCCTGGCCCGCGACATACCCGAAAAGCCCGTTCAGTCATTGCCTCCCAGCGTGCTTCCCGCTCTTGGGGATATTCAGATAAGCCCGCGGGAAGCCTACTTTGGAGAGAGCGAGGAATTGCCTCTTAGCGATGCCAGCCATGGGGTCAATAAGGCGCTTGTTGGCAGAGTGAGCGCAGACCAGCTTGTTCCCTATCCACCCGGAATTCCCGTGCTTGTTCCGGGTCAGCTCATTAATGCAGACGTTTTGGATTTTCTTTTGAACCTTTACCACGCAGACAGTGGTATTGAGCTTCATGGTCTGACGAAGCACGATGGCCGGCCTATGATCCGCGTTACCCGCAGGCAACTCGGCTAAGGGTTTTCACCTTCTATTTTTGTAATTTATCGGAGCAACTCTCATGGCAATTCAGAGCACCTATCTTGATTACGATGTGAATGGCGCGACCCACCAGGCGTTCGTGGCCTGGGATGACGCGTACTCGGAACCCCGCCCTGGTGTTCTGGTGGCGCATGCCTGGGGTGGGCGCAGCGAGTTTGAGGATGACAAAGCAAGATGGCTTGCCGGGCAGGGCTATGTCGGTGTTGCTATCGATATGTATGGCAAGGGCGTGCGGGGCTCTTCCCCGGAAGAGAATACGGCGCTGATGACGCCGTTGGTAGAGAATCGAAGCGAACTACAGTCGCGCATACAGGCGGCGCTGTCGATGGCTCAGGGTCTGGAGGCGGTAGATGCCTCTCAATGCGCTGCTATGGGCTACTGTTTTGGCGGACTTTGTGTACTGGACCTCGCAAGGATTGGCACTGAGATCGCTGGTGTGATTTCGATTCACGGATTGTTCATGCCTGCCGGCAATGTGGATGGCCAGAAGATTTCAGCGAAGGTACTTTGCCTGCATGGCTATGATGACCCCATGGCGGATCCCGAAAGTATGCTGGGGCTTGCCACAGAGTTGAGTAACGCCCAGGCGGATTGGCAAGTGCATGCCTATGGGCGCACGCTGCATGCGTTTACCAACCCCCAGGCTAATAACCCGGAAATGGGCACTGTCTACAGTCCCGTAGCAGATGCGCGGTCCAGCATTGCCATCAGCAACTTTCTGGAAGAGCTGTTTTAACAGCGAGCGCCGCTTAGCGGAAACTACCGTCCAAAATGCGTCGCCACCAACTTTTCTTCGGTGAAGTAGAGGGTGTTATCTCGAGTGTTGAGCCTTCCTTTGAGTCGCTGTCTTCCTCAAGTGTCGCGTTGAGCCAGGCGGCTGTGCGAATGCCTGCCTGTGCCAGGCGCGCCTCGGCGCGAGGGAGCTCTCGACGCAGATAGGCCGCGTTGATCGTGGCGGGCACGGGATAAAGCGACTCGCGCAGGGCCGCGCTCTCCGCAATCCAAACTAAAGGGTCAGCGTCTCTTTTTTCAGGCTGCCTGAGCAATGCGCTATTTCGAAAATAGCTCAGCCACTCATCTTGCGTGCGTTGTCGACTCTCCAGTAACAGAGCATCCCAAACGCGATGTAGATTAACTCTACTGCCGTCCATCATTACGGAGATCTGGTTGCCACCACGATCGCGTCCATTGCCCACGTGCAGAGGTTGCTGCAGGTCCTGAACGATGTGTACGGCGAAGCGCAGCGCTAAACGTTTACGCTCTCGGGAAACATTGGGGTCCTGTAAGTCCAGCGCGAATTGAGCCAGTGCCGTGGCGGCATCACCCTGCGGCGGCGGGCCGACTTCCTGATAACGGCGCCCGTCCGGTACGGTGACGTAGTGATAGGGGCCGGCTTCCTCTTGCCAGAACGTGGATGGATCGCTGCGCATGCGGTCAGCCCAGGTCGAAGCAGAGGCGAGAGTTTCCTTGCCCAGGAGTGCCTCCACCGCCTTACGCGCGCTCGGACTCAGGTAGGGTTCAGCAAGCCGTGCGGCGATTTCGTGCCCCATAGCGCCCCACGCAGATGCCTTACTGCTGCATAGCACTGAGCTTAGCGTTAGTGAGCTAAGCAGGATCACCCATGCCGCATTTGTGCGTACAGCGCAGACTCCGGGAGTTTGTGAGCGATCGGCGAGCATGAATAAATTTTACGGTCGTCTGATGATGTATTGCCACCCTGTGTTCTGGCTTTTCCTGTGTTATAAACCCGCGCCTTAAGCTTTGGAGACTATGTAATGAACAGTGATTTGCAGCCCATTATCGTTGGCGTTGGACAAGCGGTCTGGCGTGAAACGGATGTTGCGCGCACCCCCATTGACGCGTTGCAGGCCGTCGCTAGCAAAGCGCTATCGGATACGGGCTCGGAGCGGCTTATCGATGCGGTCGACAGCATTGTTCATGTTCCTTTTTTGATGAATCAGGTGCCCGGGCTCGCGGACGCGATGCCGGTCAACCCTGGCTTGGCCCTGGCTAAGCGACTGGGGATCAGTGCGACGCAGTACACTTCTGATGTCGGGGGAAACCTGCCTCAACAGCTCCTGAACGAATTTGCAGGGCGTCTAAGCCGCGGTGATGGCGGCGTTGTATTGCTTTGCGGTGTAGAGCTTCTCGCTACGTTTTTGGGCGCTGTGCGCAGTGGTCAGCCTTTTCCGGATTGGGGCACCGGTGAAGACGATACCGCTATTCAGATAGGGGAGACGCCGGTGATGACCGCGGCGACAGAACAGGCCCATGGCCTATACGAACCGATCAATGCTTATCCCTTGTTTGAGTCTGCACTGGCACATGCCAAGGGGCTGACAACGGCCGAGCATCAGGCGGTCCTGGGACAATTGCTGTCCGACATGAGTGCTATTGCTCAACGGAATCCCTATGCCTGGAAAACGCAGCAATTGACCGCAGATCAGGTGTTGTCGACAGAATCGGGCAACCGCATGATCAGTTACCCGTACACGAAAATTATGAACGCGGTACTGACGGTGGATCAGGCGTCTGCAGTCATTCTTACTACCGTGGGCAAAGCGAAGGAACTGGGTGTTGATTCCCGACAGTGGATTTACCTCAGAGGTGCTGCCAGTGCTCATGACAGTTGGTATCTAAGTCAGCGGGCGAGCCTGCATGAATCTCCTGCTCTCGTGGCTGCCTGTGATGCTGCGCTGAAGCAAAGTGGTTTGTCACTGGATGAGTTGACACATTTTGACCTGTACAGCTGCTTTCCGTCGGCGGTACAGGCGGGCTGTGATGCGCTGGGCTTAGCGCTCGATGATCCCCGGGGCGTGACCGTAACCGGAGGCCTAAGCCTGTTTGGTGGCCCCGGGAATAACTACAGCTTGCATGCCATAGCGGCGATGGTCGACCACCTTCGTGAGACAGAGCATGGCGCTGGCCTGGTGTGGGCTAACGGAGGCTATCTAACCAAACATGCGGTGGGAGTGTATGCCCGGGATACCGGACCGCAAGCCTGGGAGCCCGGCGACGATGAGAGTGTCCAGACAGCAGTCGATGCGGTACCGCTGCCGGCGCTGGTTGACGAGGCTACGGGCAGCTTTGTTATCGAAGCACACACAGTGTCTTACGCAAAAGGACAGCCAGAGCGCGCGATAGCCGTAGGCAGATTAGCGGATGGACGTCGCTGTGTTGCGACAAGTGATGATCAAAGGCTTATGGAAACGCTTGTCTCTGTTAACTGCGTCGGTCATAAGGCCGAAGTTGTTCACGTAGACGGTCTCAATCGATTTGAGTTATCCGAAGTCGCTTAAACAAGCTGCTTATATGTATGAGCCACTATGGAGACGGATGAGTAGCCGGGCGTCCCGAGTGCACGCGTGATTCTATTCAGGCGCCGTTGGCTCGAAGCGATTTTTTTCGAGGTTTTTGCGGACATTATCTATCTCGAAGAGCCGACCGTTCATTGCGATGTAGACCCCAGGAACGGCCGCCTGCAAGGCCCCGATCGCACAGCCGATATTGAAGATGGCATCTGAGCCCTTAAAGGCCGCAGGCTGCAGTGCTCCAGTAAGGACGATGGTTTTGCCGGGGATGTCCTTGAGTGCTTGCCCGGTGCGTACCATGCCATCAGTGCCGTGGGTGACGAGTACCTTTCGCTCCGCGCAGCGTTCAACACTGCGGCGAATGAGCATTCGATCTTCTTCGGTAAGATCGAGGCTGTCTTTGCGCATGGCAGACTCGACGGTATAGGGAAATCCGGCACCCATGCTGTCCAATAACTCACCGATAACCGGCTCGCCGACCTGATAGTCGCTCTTGGCATCGAAGTAGATCTTATCGATGGTGCCGCCGGTGGTGATGATATGAAGATTCATAGTGGACTGGGCCTTCGTAGCTGAGGACGAATCCTGCTACATGCGTGCGCCGCTGTCGAGGCTCGATTCACTCTCGTGCACGGTGAATTTCTGTGGAGCCCATCTATGCCCCCGTCAGCTTATAATGCCGGCCTCAGAACAATCTCGATAAACGTGGATAAAACTTATGGGTTTCTATGACCGGCACGTGTTGCCGCACTTCATAAACTGCGCCTGCGGCAGCAAGCCCATTATGAAGCAGCGAGAGAAAGTCGTGCCGCGAGCACAAGGCACCGTGCTTGAAATTGGCATTGGCACGGGTCTCAACCTCCCTTACTACAATAGCGATCAGGTGGAGAAGCTTATTGGTCTGGACCCCTCAGAGGCGTCTTGGGAGCTCGCTGCGTCAAGGGCAAAGGATATTGGTTTTCCCATTGAGTTTATTGGTTTGCCCGGAGAGCAGATTCCTCTGGCCGAGAACAGCGTAGATACTATTGTTATGACCTACAGTTTATGCACGATTCCCGATCCGGTGGCCGCGCTCAAAGGCATGGCGCGAGTGCTGCGCCCAGAAGGAACGATGTACTACGCAGAGCACGGCCGGGCACCCGATGAGAGCGTTCGTCGCTGGCAAAACCGTCTGGACCGACCCTGGGGCGCCATTGCCGGTGGTTGTCATCTCAATCGGGATATTCCCGCGTTGCTATCTGAAGGCGGCTTTCATAGTGAAGATAGAGAGAGCATGTATCTTCCGGGCACGCCGCGCTTCGCCGGTTTTAACGTGTGGGGTAGCGCGAGCGCCGGTTGATTGCTGCGCATGAATACGATGCTGCGCAAGCTGCTTTTTGCTTTTCTGACACTCTTTGTTGCTGAGGCCGTTGCTGAGGCCGTTGATGCACAGAAACAAGCTGTCGAGACTGCTGCCGCCGTAACCGCTGCTCCCGTGCCAGAAGTCACCGGTAGCTTGCGCTATCGCATTGAGGGCGTCAGTAAAGAATCCAGAGAGAACATTCGTGCTTACCTGGGTGAATCCCCCAAGGACGAGGCCTCGGTAAATCGATTTCTCAGTACGGCAGTTGGGCGCACGGGGGAAGCTCTCGAGGCTTTGGGCTTCTATGAGCCAGAAATAGAACTCGAGGTCGATCGCAGCGACACACCCTGGATCGCGAGCATCAGTGTTGAGCCGGGTGATCCCTTACGCTACACCGCTGTTTCGGTACAGATTCTGGGCGAGGGGCAGGGTGATTCCAGTTTTGCCGACATTATTAATTCTCGATCACCGAAAGTGGGCGACCCCCTTCACCATGGTCGCTACGAGGCGCTCAAGCAAGAGTTACTGCAGCTTGCCCGTCGCCGGGGGTATTTTGACGCGGCGGTTGTCGAGGGTCGGGTAGAGCTGGATGTTGGCCAGAAGCGCGCGACTCTGTCGCTGATTTTTGATACGCAAGGTCGTTATCGGTTTGGCACCATCGCCGCGGATGAGACGGTCATCGACAGGGAGCTTCTCGAGCGTTTGTTGCCTTTTACGCCAGGCTCGCCCTATGAGCAAAAGTCACTCCTTGATCTTCGTCAGCGGCTCCTGCGTCTCGGCTACTTCGGCAGTGTCACGGTATTGCCAGACTTAGCTCATCGTAGCTTTCCCGAGGTACCTATAAACGTCGCCATCACTGCAGCTGCAGGTCATAGCTACGAGGTAGGGGTAGGTTTTAGTACCGATACCCGACAGCGTTTATCCCTCACCTGGCAAAGCCCGCGACTCAATCGCTGGGGCCATAGTCAGGAATCCGTGTTGCGTTGGTCGCCGGTGAATCCTCAGGCGCGAGTGACCTACAGCATTCCTCTGGATGATCCTGCGAATGATGTTCTCCAATTGATTGGAAAACTGGAGGATAACGAGTTTGGAGATCTGGAGAGCCGGCAACAGGAGTTTCGCGTACGCAGGGAGCGCACAAAAGCGGGGACGGTGCGCAGTCTGCAAGTTCGCGCATTGGATGAACGCTGGGGCGTTTTCAGTGATGACTTTGATGCCAGCTTTTTGCTTGCGGGTGCCAGTGTTTCGTCTCGCTATCGAAGAGGCAACGCGGTTGATCCCAATCGTGGCGTTAGTCAGTTCTACAGTCTGGAGGGCGGATCCGCGGAACTGGGTTCAGACGAGGATCTGCTGAGGCTTTACGGCAGTGTTACTGGTTTGAGAACCCTGGGAGAGCGTTGGCGTGTAGTGGGGAGGATCGAGGCCGGGGCGCTGTGGACGAGCTCTGATGAGGCGGATGACCTTCCGCCGTCGCTGGCTTTTTTCGCCGGCGGTGACAACAGTATCCGCGGCTTTGCATACCAATCCCTGGGACGCGAAGTCGGTGGCGGCAACCTGACTCAAGACCGGTCTAAGGATGATCGTTTAGTGGTGGGGGGCACACGTCTGTTAACGGGCTCACTGGAGCTTCAGCGCTATATCAACGAGCGGTGGCGCGCCGCGGTTTTTATAGATGCGGGGGATGCTTTTGACAGTGGTGATTTCAATAACAACGTTGGCGTCGGAATTGGGGTGCACTATCTGTCTCCCGTTGGTGCCCTGCGTTTTGAGCTGGCGAACCCGGTATCCGAGAGCGGCGGATCATGGCGAGTGCACGTAAACATCGGTGCTGAGTTTTGAGGCGTCGCGTGATCCGTTACTTCGCCTTCCTGGTATTGCTGCTTATTCCTTTGGCACCCGTCTGGCTTGTGGCGAGTAATGCCGGGCTGAACTGGACTCTTAATGCTCTTCAGGACCGGTTGCCCCTGCAGACGCACAGTCCTGAGGGGTCTCTTTGGGGCGGCTTTTCTTTGGCTTCGCTGCACTACAAAGACGCGAGCTTCTCGATCACGCTGGAGAATTTAAGCGTCAGCATTGCCTGGGGCTGTGTCTGGCAAAGCACGCTGTGCATAGAGGAAGCCTCGGTAGACCAAATTGCTGTCGAGGCGCTGGAAACGACGGTGAGTGATGACTCGTCGTTTACGGCGCCGCTGCCCTGGTCTCCAGTGCTGATGAAGCTCTCAGTGTTAAACGTTGGAGAGCTTCAATTGCACAATAACGCAGTTGACGAGGCCATAAGTAACCTTCTGCTCTCGGGAAGTCTTGGTGCCAGTACCGCAGTCATAGAGAGGTTTTCCGGCAAACATCGCCTGGGGCAGTGGGAGGGTCGCGGACTTCTGGGTAGAGATGGTCACTGGGAGTGGGCAATGGATGTTTCTGCAGAGCCTCGTGCTATCGAGGCCTGGCCAGAGGGTCTTACTCCAAATTACGCTCTGGATTTCAGCGGAGACCTTGAATCCCTTGCAGGGTCGATTCGTGCCTCTGCGGGAGTTCCAGCGTTAACAATGGACATTGAGCGGGTGTCGGGAGAATTGACAAGGGCGACGGGCTCGCTGATGGGGCTGCCAGATATCGTGCCCGAGCTGAATGTTCACCCCGCTATTCGCGCAGCAGGCCCTCTGAACTTTGACCTGAGTCTGGAAGACCCCGAAAACCTGCAGCTGTCCCTGGGTCAACAAGTCTCCGGCTTTGCCGAAGCACCTCTCGGGGTGCGTTTAAGTCTCAGGCAGGACTCGGGAGTTTGGCGGCTGACTGAGGGGACTTTGGGTGAGCCTTCAGCCCCGATACTGTCGGCCTCTGGAACACTCGGTGAAGTCGCTTCGCTGAAACCTGAATTGCGCTTTGAGGCAAACAGCTTTGTTGTGCCTTTGAAACCGGAACAACCGAAGATAGCTGTCACCGGCTCGGGGCAGGCGTCACTATTGCTTGGCGATCCCCTCGGCAGTTTTGCGGTCACCTTGCAGGACCTTAATGTGCGAGAGGGCGATAGCGAATGGTCCCTTTCAGGGAATCTACGGGCGAGCGAAGTCCCGGTGCTCCCCGTGGGTACGATTTCGGGAACGCGCAATACCTTGCCATTTTCCTATGTGCGAACCGGACCACCCGGAACCCCCGCGTCTGTTTCTTTTCCTCAGGGTCTGCCCGGCGAAGAGACGGGCATCACGGCTCTTGAGGTGCAGATAACCCCTGGCGATGTCACTGAGTTAACTCTAAGAAGTGAAGGGGATCTGCGAGGGGACCTGGGGCTGGCGCTAGAACAGATTGACGGCGGCGCCAAGTTTACGCTTCAGCCTTTTTTGGTGTACCTCCAAGACGAAGCGATACGTTCCGAGCTTCCCGTTACGGGAGAATGGAGCTCTGAATCGGCGTCCATTGGTCTGCAGTCGTTCTGCCTTCACTGGCGCCTCAACTCTATCTGCAGCGACAGTGCGCAACTAGGCCAAAGCGGCGCGCTGAGCTTGGCGGTTGAGATCGAGGAGGAACTTCAGTCCGCTATATCGGAGAAGCCTTTCTTGGCTCATGCAGAAGGTGCCGGGACACTTAAGCTTGCCTGGCTTGACGGCGCTCTTACGGACGCCACCTTTGATGTGGACTTCGATCATCTTTCGCTTGATCCCTACCTCTACGAGGGAACCGCGGAGCCTATTCGCTGGGAGCAGGCCCGAGCCAGTGGCTATCTGCGCGGCGACACAAAGAGCCTTGCTCTGGATGTCCTGTCCGAACAGCTTGGAGCGCTTCGTCTTGAGCTTAGTGAACAAGGGCAGGATCTTGTGGGTTCGCTCTATGCCAGTGCCGTGGATCTAAGGTCCCTGAATGACTTGCTGCCAGCGTGGAGATTCAGTAGTGGTCTTGTCAATGCGGATATGCGCTTGTCCGGGTCACGGAGCGCTCCCAGGCTATTTGGGAAACTGGTGCTTGATGGAGCGTCTGTGGCGCATCCGACAATTGAGACGGCACTATCAAGGGTGCATGTGATACTCGATGCGACGGGCGAAGGTTTTGCCCTCGATGGCGAAGCCATGCTGGGTGGTGCGCCGCTGACCCTTACCGGGCTGTGTTGTGATGGAGGTGCATTGAGCGCCAAGCTGGAAGGCGTTCGAAATCAGCTGGAGTTGCCGGTTGTAGGTCTGGAGGCAAGCTTGTCTCCAAGCTTAAGTCTCGTCCTTAATGAGCAGAGCCTGAATGTGGGAGGGCAGCTCACCGTTCATGAGGGTGTGTTCCAACACTCAGGCCCCGGCGACACCGCAATTGCTCTGTCCGATGACTTTTATCGTATCGATCTTCCGCAGTCGCCACCGCGCCGTTTTGATACTTACGTTGATATCAGTGCGTTGATAGAGCCGGGGTTTACGGTTCGCTCAAAAGAGCTGGAAGCGACTTTGTCGGGTGATCTGAGTGTCAGCATGCAGCCGGAAGTGCCCACTGCGCTATACGGCGACCTCAGGGTGCTCGGCGGAGAGTTGCGTGCCTATGGACAGGTTCTGCGTCTCACAGAAGGAAGTGTTGGTTTTGTGGGTGAACCCCTTAACCCCGCACTTAACCTCAGTGCCGAGCGACGCATACGCGCGGAGGACCTGCGTGTCGGTTTTCATATTCGTGGGAGCCTCGAAGAACCGGTGTTCGAAATATTTTCGGACCCCGTAAGGTCTGAGCGCGACACCCTCTCGTATCTCTTAAGGGGCCGTGGGCCTGATGCTGGAGCATCTGTAGATGGTACGGCTATGGCCTTATCGCTGGGGGCCTCGGCGATTAATCAGTCTGGCGCTTTGGAGTCCCTTAACTCGATTCCCGGATTGTCCGGCGTAGCACTGGGTGCCGAGGGTAGCGATAAAGATATGGCGGCGACCATTAGTGCCTACGTAGGCGAGCGGCTGTACCTTAGCTATGGCGTCGGTATCTATGAGCCGGTGAATGCGCTCACGGCCAGATTGTATTTGCGGTCACGGCTTTGGTTAGAGGTAGTTAGTCGTTTAGAGAGCTCTTTCGATCTTTACTACCGATTTGATGTCGACTGAGGAGCGTGTTTTTAAGGTGGTTACCCTGTTGAGAGTGGTTAGGTGAGTAGTCTATGGACCCGGTAACCCAGGGCACTCTAGGGGCAGCGCTTCCCCAGTCTGTTGCGCGGCCTGCGCGTGCGGGGCTCGCTATGCTCTGTGGTGTCGCCGGAGGAATGGCCCCTGATCTTGATGTGGTGATTCGTTCAGCGGATGACCCACTCCTGTTTTTGGAATACCACCGGCAGTTCACGCACTCACTGATTTTCATTCCCATGGGCGCGGCACTGGTAACGCTGGCTCTTTGGGGGTTATGGGGTAGAAGACAGCAATGGCCCTGGCAGGAGATTTATCTCTATTCGGCGCTGGGCTACGCTACCCACGCGCTGCTCGATGCCTGCACCAGCTACGGCACGCTACTTTTCTGGCCCTTTTCAGATCAGCGCTTTGCCTGGAACAACGTATCGATTATTGACCCTCTGTTGACCCTGCCGCTGCTTCTGCTGGTTCTGGCTGCGCGGATTTTTCGTCGTCGTTGGCCTGCGGTGGTGGGCATGAGCTGGGTGGTGGCTTATCTGTCCATGGGGGTGCTGGCGAGGGACGCTGCGCAGGATATGGGCAGGCAGTTGGCCGCAAGTCGCGGGCATTCGCCCGCCGTGGTGGAGGCAAAACCGAGCTTTGCCAATCTCCTGCTGTGGAAGACTATCTATCGCGAGCAAGATCAGTACTACGTAGACGCGGTGCGCCTGGGCGGTGACGCAGTGATCTATCCAGGCTCAACGGTCCCCGTGCTGGATCTTGCCAGAGACTTTCCCTGGTTAAACCGAAACTCTCTTCAGGCGCAGGATGTAGAGCGTTTTCGTTGGTTCAGCATGGATTATCTGGCGGCAGATCCTCGTTTTCCGAACCGGATTATTGATATTCGCTATTCACTACTGCCCAACGAAATTCGTCCCCTGTGGAGTATCCAACTGGACCCTCGTGCTCAGAACAGTCGTCACGTGGACTATCTTGTGAGCCGGGAGCGGGGGCCTGATACCGTTAGCCGGCTGTGGAAAATGATTAAGGGGCTTCCGCTTTAGGGTAGCGCTAGCTTGTTTGTCCAGAGGCTGCCGACTGATAGAAGTCTGTCGCCGCCTGTATCGCGGCCCCGCTTTCCAGCTTGTGGTGCTCCGCTTTCAGCGCGGTTTCCAGCGCGTTAAGACAGAGGATTACATTGCGCTCGCGGCTGGCATGTCCCATGAGGCCGATGCGCCAGGTCTTACCCGCCAAAGCACCCAGCCCAGCACCTATCTCCAGATCAAAATCATTTAACAGACGGCTGCGTACTCTCGCGTCGTCGACGCCGTCGGGAATACAGACAGAGTTGAGCTGGGGTAAACGCCACGCTTTATCCACGGCCATGTTAAGTCCCATAGCTTCGAGTCCTGCGACCAGTGCCTCATGGTTTCTGCGATGCCGGTTAATGGCATTCTCCAGGCCCTCTCGCTGCAGTATTATCAGGGTCTCGTGCAGAGCATAGAGCGTATTTACTGGCGCCGTATGGTGATAGGCCCGCTTGCTGTCACCGCCCCAGTAGCCCATAACCAGTTGCATATCCAGAAACCAGCTCTGCACTTTGTGTTGCCGCGCCTGAATGCGTTCTACCGCGCGGGGACTGAAGGTCACGGGCGAGATGCCAGGCACACAGGAAAGACATTTTTGCGAGCCGGAGTACACGGCATCTGCGCCCCAGTCATCGACCTTAAGTTCAATGCCGCCCAGTGATGTGACGGTGTCCATGATAATCAGCGCGTCATGGTCTCGCGCCAGTTTGCAAAGCGTAGCAGCGTCGCTTCGAGTGCCCGTGGAGGTCTCGGCGTGGACGAAGGCAAGTACCGAGGCGTCGGGGTTGTTCTTGAATGCGGCTTCCACTTTTTCCGGATCTACGGGTTTACCCCAGTCATCTTCTACCATGACAGCTGTGGCACCACAGCGCTCGACGTTCTCGCGCATGCGCCCGCCGAAAACGCCGTTCTGGCAAACGATTACGGTGTCGCCGGGCGACAGAAGATTTACGAAACAGGCTTCCATCCCGGCCGAACCCGGGGCTGAAACGGGCAGCGTCAGTTCGTTGTTTGTTTGAAAGGCATACTGAAGCAGCCCCTTGATATCGTCCATTAGGGACACGAACAGTGGATCCAAATGTCCAATGGTGGGACGAGCCAGTGCAGCCAGCACGCGAGGAGCCACGTCCGATGGCCCGGGTCCCATGAGCGTGCGTTGAGGAGGATAAAAGCTGTCTGTCACGGTAGTACTTCCTTCGCTGGAGAGGGTTGTTAGTGGCGATGCGCCGGTGAATCCGGCGCGGCGGGAGTATACCTTTGTGTGCCTCGGGAGGCACCGTTGCCCTTGTTGATACGAGGTGCCTGTGTCAGCATCTGCATTCTCTCGCCGCGTGCGAGAGTCATCGCCCTTCGACACTCCGGATTTACATGTTTCGCTTAACGATTTATCGCGCCTGGCGCCTTTTTGTTCTGCATTCGCTGCTGCTCATTGTTGCCTGTGCGAGTGAGCCCGTGCAGCAGGAGGTGGCTTCAGACCCTGTGGATATGTCTGGAAACTGGGAGCTGGATTACGCGCGCAGTGACAATATTCAGGCCCAATTTAATTCCATGATGCGCGGATTGCGGGCGCAGGCTGCTCGCAATTCCAACGAACGGAGTCGTAACACCGTGGGCACCCCGCCCACGTCTTCCCAGGAAAGGCTCTTGGCTATGGCGCAAATGGCAGAAATGATTACGGAGTCTCAGCTTCTGGAAATTGAGCAAAGTCGTATTGCCATTCGGGTCGAGCGAGAGGGCAACTTCTCCTTGAGCTGTGACTATGGACCAGACGCGCCGGTGCAGGTCGATTACGGTTTGGGCAGTGAGCGCTGTTTTTGGGACGGACAACAACTGGTGTTTCAGATTCGCCTGCCTGACGGCCTGGACATTGTGCATCGCTTGTCCGTAGCGGGGTCTGGTGACTCTCTCGGTATCGTTACCAGTTTGTACAACCGTGGTGTGTCAGAGCCCTTCTCCCTACGAAGAGTCTACCGTCGCTATACCCCCGGCAGCAGCGGTTATCGCTGCACCGAAACCCTAACAAGAGGCCGGGTATGTACCACGGAAGCCAAATAGTGCGCCCGGTTTTCGCAGCGTCGTTACTTCTGAGCCTGCTGCTGCAGGCCTGCAGCGGTAATCGTGGTGTTCCCGAGGCACCGCCAGAGCCTGAGCCTTTGGCGCCCCCGGTGGGGTCTGTGCAGCAGCAGAGAGTAACGCCGTCTGCTATGGCTCTGGATTTGGGGATCGCCGTCTTTGACCAGGGCCTCGAAAACCGTCAGCAGGGCACCCGGGTGTTTCCCACCGTGCGTAAGGCCGAATCGCTGTTGATCCCCGTGACGCTTTCTGGATTTCTGGAAGAGAGCGGAGCCTGGGGTGTGGTGCGCGTCGTACATTCGAGCGATGTTTTTATGCCGCTCATGCTCGGTGGAGAAATACTGAGAGCCGATGGCGCGGTGTTAGAGTTGCAGATTCGGTTGCGGGCAGCGGACGGGAGCTTGCTCCTTGACCGCATCTATCGCGATGAGGCCTTGAGCGCAGATTATCCGGTTAAAACTGGTGATGAGCCGTTTGCCGATATCTACCGAGCGATAAGCAATGACCTCCTCGCTATATCCAAGGCGATGAGCGATGAACATCGCCGGACGCTTCAGCGTTTGGCGCTCATGCGCTTTGCGGGAACTCTGTCTCCTGCGACTTTCGACCGTTTTGTAACGAAGTCGGATCAAGGGCTTTATTCCCTGGTAAGTTTCCCTGCCGATGGGGATCCTATGCTGCGGCGTCTGGCTCGAGTCCGACGGCAGGACGATTTGTTCATTGACTCTGTGGATGAGCAATACAGCGAATTGCGCAGCGAAGTTGAGGACAGCTATGCGCTTTGGCGGGAGTACAACTATGAATTGCAGCGCTTCGGGGATGACTATCGAAGCAGCGCGTCCGAGCGCAAGTCCAATGCGCGGCGAGGATCTTATGCTGCGATGCAGCAGGTCTATGGTAGCTACCGCAAAGTGAAGATCCAGGAAGAAGACCTGCGAGAGCTGGTGAAGGGGTTTTCCGGAGAGTCTTTGGAGACCGTACTGGAAGTTGATGACGGCGTCTTTCGTTTAAACGGGAGTGTCCAGGACCGCTACGCGCAATGGCGGCAAATATTGACACGTATTAATGCCCTTGAAACGGGCGGACAGCTTCCGCCCAACAGCTAGGGACTCCGTGGCCCCTGCGTTATGCTGTTACCGTGACAAACGAATCCAGAAATAGCGCTGACAATGATGGCGACCCAGCGGGTGATCGATCCGAATCGGGTTTTGATACGCCGCGTTCCTCCTTGATTGATACGCTGATCAAGCGAGCGGGCAAAGTTGCCGGCGGCACCCTCGATCTTGCTGTCGATGTGGCCACCATGAGCGCCATGTTTGGTGACTCCTGGGTGCGCGATCTTCTGCTCAACGGCGCTTCTCCCGAGCGTCTGGAGGCAATGGCCGAGGCTGGGCATTTTTTACGCGATGCCCGGGAAACGGCAGGCCTGACTATTTCGGAGCTGTCCGAGAGTCTGGAGTTGAGTGACGAAGCCGTGCTTGCCGGGGTGGAACGAGGCGAGTCTATTCTTCCGCTTGAGGTGATGTTACGCACCGCCTCGCTGCTCGCCCGTCACGACCCCGTACCTTTCTTGATCAAGTTTTTACGCAGTTACAACCCACAGCTGGAGGCGACTTTGGAGCAGTGGGGCGTGATGGCACTACCGCGCAACTTCGAGCGGGAACGGCGTTTTGTCAATCTTTATCGCCAGCACGATTTCCTCAGAGACCTAGATGATGAAGGCTACCAGCGTTTTGTTGAGTATATGGATTCCTCAACCCAGCTGGTTGTGGATGTTATGCAACGTGAAGCAGCGGTGAAGAAGGCTCCGCGTAGAGCTGCTACCAGGAAGTCCAAACCCAAATCCAGGCCTGCTGCCAAGCGCCGCGCTACGAAGTCGCGCGCCAAAACCAGTCCTAAATCTGCGTCCCCGGCCTCGGCTCCAGCCAAACCCGTGGTGCGCAAAGTGAAGCCCCGCAACAGTGATAGCTGATACTCCTAGGCAGTGGCTCGCCACCTGTCCTCGTGCGCTTCCGCCCATACTCGCCAAAGAGCTCGAAGATCTGGGTGCGACGGATATTCAGGAGCAGCAGGCAGGCGTGAGTTTCTCGGGCTCGCGGGCGGTCATGTATCGCGCCTGTCTGTGGTCAAGGATAGCCACCCGAGTCTTATTACCCATCGGGAGCGGCGCTGCCCGTGATGCCAACGACTTGTATGCAAGCCTGCTAGCTTTGCCCTGGCCGGAACTTATCGGCGAGGATTGTAGCTTTGCTGTTAATTTTCACGGTACAAACGGGGATATAAGAAACACGCGGTTTGGTGCTCAGCGCAGCAAGGACGCTATCGTAGACGCCTTTCGCGAAGCAGGAGAATCCCCGCCAAGAGTCAGTCCTGACGCGCCGGACCTTCAGATTGTTGTTCGACTGCAGCGTGATCGCGTCGACGTCGCCTTGGATATGGTGGGTGAGAGCTTGCATCGCCGCGGCTATCGTCGCTCTGCGGGGGAAGCACCGCTCAAGGAAAATCTCGCGGCGGCTCTGTTGCTCAGAGCGGACTGGCCTCGACTGCTTTCCGAGGGCGCGGCGCTGGTAGATCCCATGTGTGGCTCGGCGACGCTCTTACTCGAGGGAGCGCAGATGGCCGCGGATCAGGCGCCCGCTTTAGGGCGAGAGCGATTTGGGTTTATGGCCTGGCGGGGGCATGACCGGACGCAGTGGGATGCTATTCACAGCGAAGCTCGTGGGAGGGCCGAGCGTGGACTTAGTGCCGGACTTCCGGAGATTCGCGGTTATGACGCAGACCCCCGGGTGATCCGAAGTGCCCAGGAGAACATCGCGGCGGCGGGCTTGGGCAAGTGGGTTCGCGTCAGCGTAAAAGCGCTGGGCGAGGTTCGAAAGCCGACGCACATCGCTTTGCCGAAGGGACTACTGATTACTAATCCACCCTATGGCGAGCGCATTGGAAGTAAAGACAGCCTGCCGCGGCTTTACCGGCACTTGGGAGAGTTGATGCACAGGGAGTTCCCGGGCTGGCAGGCGGCAATCCTTGCCGGGGACAGGGAGCATGGTCGATCTTTGGGTCTGCGAAGTTACCGACAATATCAGCTGTTTAACGGTCGTTTACCCGTCACGCTATTACTCATTGACCTAGAGGGAAACCGTCTGGCGGATGATGGCGCTAAGACCTCTGCGAATGCGTCTACGACGGTGGAGCCAGCAGGCGACCAAACTCTGAGTCCCGGCGCGGAGATGTTTGCCAATCGCGTGCGCAAAAATCAGCGCAAACTGGCTTCCTGGCTCAAGCGCAGCGGTAACGAATGCTTCCGGCTTTACGATGCCGATATTCCGGAATATGCGGTCGCGGTTGATCGCTATGGTGACTGGCTGCATGTGGCGGAATACAAGGCGCCTGCTCAAGTGAGCGAGGAAGGCGCTGCTCAGCGACTTAACGACATTCGTCTTGCGTTGCCTGCCGCAAGCGGCGTCCCCGCGGACAAAATTGTGTTCAAACAGCGAGAACGTCAGCGCGGTAAATCACAGTATCAGGCGCGTGGTACTGAGAGTGAGATGATCTCGATTGGGGAGGGTAATGCCTGTCTTCTTGTTAATCTCCACGACTACCTGGATACGGGCCTGTTTCTGGATCATCGGCCATTACGTTTACGTATAGCGCAAGAAGCCAAGGGTCTGCGATTCCTCAATCTATACTGTTACACCGGCTCGGCTACGGTGCATGCGGCACTCGCGGGTGCTCGCGAGACGGTCAGCGTGGACCTATCGAATAGTTATCTCCGTTGGTTGGGGCAAAACTTGGCTCATAACGGCCTCGCCGAAACCCGAAATCATCTTGTGCGCGCGGATGTCATGCAGTGGCTTCGCGAAGGAGACGATCTTTTCGACCTGATTTTGTTGGATCCTCCGTCATTTTCTAATTCTCGTAAGGTACCCGGTAGTTT
>NZ_CBFIIF010000023.1:0-45783 GCF_965662665.1 Congregibacter sp.
CGCCATTCAAGGCCTTTGTAAGGAGTGGACGCTGCGTCTTGTGCTGCGCCAAAAACCGAGCCTGCGATGCACAGACCCAACAGTGTGCTCAAAATCCGCTTCATGCCGAAGTGTCTCTTCTTCAAAATCGGCCGCTAAGACTAACAAAGAGAGACAGTGGAGTCTTCTTAGGCGGCGAGTAAGCCCCTTCGGCTGACGGCAACGCTCCGAGCCGGTAAACTCGGCGGCCATCTTTGATGTTTGCCAGGCGTCATGACGCGTATATCAGTCAAATTTTTAGCGCTAATACTGATGCTTGTCTGCCAAGCCGTCAGCGCCGATATATTTCGGCCCGCCTATCTGGAACTCTCTCAACTCGACGCTCAGCGCTACAGTGTGCTGTGGCGTGTGCCGGCGCTGCCCGACAACCGTCGCCTTGCGGCCCGAGTCGTGTATCCCGCAAACACGGAGCGCGTCGGCGAAGCCCGCACTGCCATCATTAACAATGCCTGGGAAGAGCGATACGAGATCCTCGCCGCAGGGAGTCTCATTGACCAACAAGTCACCATCGAAGGCATTCTGGGTGGGGCCACGGATGTGATTGTGCGCATTGAGCGCCTCGACGGAACCACGCAACTGGGGCGCCTGCAGCCCGCAGAACCGGTGTTTACTGTCACCGCATCGCCAGGGCCCGGAGAAGTCGCCGTTGCCTACTTTGTCCTTGGCGTCGAACACATACTCGGTGGCATTGATCACTTACTCTTTGTCCTCGCCCTCCTGTTACTGGTGGGTAACCTTCGCCGCCTCCTGCTAACCATTACCGCGTTTACCGTGGCACATTCGATCACGCTTGTTTGTGCGACCCTGGGCTGGATAAGTCTGCCCGGGCCGCCAGTGGAAGCGGTCATCGCTCTCTCCATCGTTTTTGTTGCGGCCGAGGTGATTCACGAGCAGCAGGGTCGCGCTTCTCTCACTGCGCGCTCGCCTTGGCTCGTTGCTTTTGGCTTTGGTCTTCTCCACGGACTGGGCTTTGCCGGCGCATTGCAAGAAGTTGGCCTGCCCGAAACCGCTATCCCTGTTGCGTTACTCATGTTCAATGTCGGCGTGGAAGCAGGGCAATTGTTATTCGTCGCAGGGGTGGTCATTCTGGGGGCATTGCTCAGCCGCGTAGCCCTCGTGCCAGCAACAATGGTCAAACGACTGGTGAGTTACGCTATTGGCAGCGTAGCGGCCTTCTGGACCATCGAACGCGTCGCTGCGTTTGTATAGTAAAGAGATTGGGCTCTAAGCCCTCTCACAATAATAAAGACGGCGTAGCAAGCCCGTTCACGCGGAGAAACACGATGAGCAATACAACGCGACTGGCACCACGACAATTGCTCGCCCTGCTGCTGTGCAACGTGGCTATGGCCGGTACGGCGCCGACCTCAAGCGCTGCGGAAACCGCCGAGCCCTATTCACCCTACATAAACACCAGCCCGCAAAGACAGGTGTATTTTGGGGATACCCATGTGCATACCGGTTTGTCGGCAGACGCAGGGGGATCAGGAACGCGGCTTATGCCCGAAGACGCCTACCGCTTCGCCCGCGGTGAAGAAGTCCACTCAAACACGGGTCAACCGGTAAGACTTCACCGCCCCTATGACTTCTTTATGATTACCGATCACTCAGACGGCATGGGTCTCATCAGCGATTTACTGGAAGGCACAGCAAACGTCATCGAGGATCCGTCGGGGCGCGCTTACCACGAGGACTTTAACGCGGGTGGGCGGCAGGCCGCGGATGCCATGGTTCGCCTCATCGCGCAGTTCTCCCAAGGCGAGACTCCACCAGCGCTCCGATACGAACCCGGTGTGCCCGCTTACCGGCATGTATGGGAGCGCCTGGTCGCTGCCGCGGAAGAGTTTAACGATCCGGGGCATTTCACCACGTTTATCGCCTATGAATGGACCTCGCTGGTAAAAGGCAACAATCTTCACCGCAACGTGATCTTTAGAGATAACGCTGACAAAGCGCTGAAGGTTGTGCCCTTCACCTCGATGCCGCCCGTGGGCAGCCAGGATCCCAAAGACCTGTGGGCCTGGATGGCCGCCTACGAAGACGAGACCGGGGGCGACGTTACCGCCATTCCCCACAACGGCAATCTGTCGAACGGCATGATGTTTCCTCTGCGAGATGACTTTGAGGATGGCAAGGAGCTGGATGCGGCCTACGCGAAAAGCCGAATGACCTGGGAGCGTATCTATGAAGTTACGCAATTCAAGGGTGATGGAGAAGCCCATCCATTACTCTCACCCGACGACGAGTTCGCGGACTTTGAAACCTGGGACTTCGGCAACCTTGATGTGTCGGAAAAGAAAACCGAGGCGATGTTACCGGGAGAGTACGCACGATCGGGTCTTCTGCGGGGCCTCCAACTACAGCAGCTCCTAGGGGTAAACCCCTACCAGTTTGGCTTTGAGGGAGGAACGGATACCCACACAGGTTTATCGACTCCCGACGAGGAGAACTTCTTCTCGAAATTTAAGATCACGGAGCCAAACCCAGAACGGACCACCCATCCCGGAAAAACCAACCCTGACTTAGGTATCGTGGGCGCTAGCGGAGCAGGGTATAACGCCGCCGGCGTAACCGCTGTCTGGGCGGATGAGAACAGCCGACATGCGATCTTTGACGCAATGGAACGGCGCGAGACCTATGCGACCACGGGGCCACGAATCGCCCTGCGATTTTTCGGCGGCTGGGAATTTAAAGAAAGCGACGCCCATGCGCCTGATTTAGCGACGAAGGGTTATGCAGGCGGCGTTCCCATGGGGAGCGAATTGCCGACGGCAAAAGGTGCATCACCGCGTTTTCTCATTTCTGCGCTTCGCGACCCCATGGGCGCAAACCTTGACCGCGTTCAAGTAGTTAAGGGCTGGGTAAGCGCCGATGGCGAAGCTAAAGAGAAGATTTACAACGTTGCATGGTCTGATAACCGCACCCCTGATAAACAGGGCCGGCTACCCGGTGTCGGTAATACCGTTGATCTCGATGGGCCCAGCTGGAGCAACAGCATCGGTGCAGCTGAGCTATCAACGGTTTGGAAAGACCCGGATTTTGATAAATCAGAAGCCGCTTTTTACTACCTGCGGGTGCTGGAAATTCCGACACCACGCTGGACCGCCTACGACGCCGTTCGCTATGGCGTTAAAGCACCGAAGGGGGTTCCACTTATCACGCAGGAAAGGGCCTATAGCTCTCCCATCTGGTATGCGCCCTGAGCGAATAGCCTAGCGCCGTGAGGACACCACGGGGCGCATAAGCTGGGAGTTACCGGGCTGCATAACAGACCACCCGGGTACATTTTGAGGCAGCGGCTGCTGCGGCAGCCCGGGTTTAATGGGGCGGAAGGGAGGTCGCGGTCGAACCGGTCTCCCGTAGCCTGGCCAGTACGAGCCCTGCCAGCTGGTGGTCATAGAACCTGTCGCCGGCTGGGATACCGCCGGCTGTGTTGCCGCTGTTTGCTGAGTTTCTCGCAGCTCCGCACGATGCTTTTCCCGCTCGCGACGATCATCCGCCATACGATCCGTGGTGTCGCGCATCTCTGCTAAACGCTCCTCAAGCACACCATCGTCTGCCGGAGGGGCCACCTCGATAGTCAGTACTTCCGCAGGGCCGCTGTCCGGGGGGCTGTCACTGTAGGTGGTGACGCCATCTTCCACAGTTTTGTAGACCGTTTGCGCAAACAGTGCCGGGGACAAAAGTAGCGTGAGTGCCAATAAGCTCTTCATAGCCTGAGTATAGGACAGCTGAGGTTCAATCCAAGGGAAGTCCTGGGTTTCTTCGCACGGTCAACGAGGCGACTGATCCGGCAGAGACGCAGCTGCAGCCCGCCGGAGAGAGCGCTGAACTACAAAATCTGAATCAACATCACAGCCAGACCGGCGATGACGATGGTCAGGGTCAGCCTGCGAAGAAGTGCTTCCCGGTCAAAGCCGTGAGAACTACGCATGGCGCAGTGCCCCTGTGGAAATCGCAGAATTCAGGGCGATGGAGGACCCCCGACGGTGCGGCGAATTCGCTAAAAAACTGTTGGATCGGAAAGTCTGACAGTAAAGCACGGGACATGCTCGAGGTGATTGACGGTGTGTATACGCCAAGACCCACCCAGAGGATTAACAGATTTGCCATCTTTTTAAGGGTCGATGAGGCTGGCTACGCACCCAACATCGACCCAAATACAGCGCCCTAGCGCCGTCTACCGCGGCGTGCCCGCTCTCTGGACCCGCCCATATTGCGGGCGCGATGCGCGCGATCCATCTGCTGACGATTAAAACTGCTGCTACTGCGATCTCGCTGCGCCGACAGATCTCGTGAGGTTGACGGCAAGGTGCTAGTTCGATTGCCCAGATTACTCGCTTTGTTACTCGAGGCATTGCCCGCGCTCTCGCGATTCCACTGACCTTTATCGCGACTCTCCCAGCCGTTATCAGTGCGGCGTGCGACGTTGCCGTCGCGGTCCGCAAAGACATTATTGGCACGCTCCGTTGCCGGCCGCGCTTGCTTGAGTTGATCCCGCTGACTCTTGTTGGCCAGACGATCTCTGTTCTCGGGACGCTGATACAGATTTTTGTTCCCGCCACGATCCCCCAAAGATAAGTTGTTATCGCCGATACGATTGCTGATCTCTGTGCGATTACCAATGTTGATGTTGTTACCAATATTAATATCGCCAGTGTTAATAACCGTGGGACCTCTATAGCCCCCACCGTACCAGCCGCCACAGCAGCCCCAGGGTCGATAGGCTCCGCCCCAGCCGCCGCCCCAGCTCATACCGATGGTCATAAAGCCGTTGCTCCAGCTCATTCCAAAGTTCCAGCCAGTCCAGGGGTTATAGCCCACATGCAGACCCCAGGTTGGGGGCCGTGGGTAGTAATAGCGACCCCAGTACGGCGGGTAATACCATCCTGTGCCGTAAACGGGAACGCCGTAATAGGGAAACGACCACATGTATCCCGGGGTATAGCCTACATAAACCACTTCCGGTGTGGATTGATAAACGTGCACATGGGTCACGTTGTAGACCGGAGAACTGGGGGGAATCTTGGCTATTTCACTCTCAGGCACGGTATCCGCAACCGCCCAGGGGCCCGTTGGCGTTGCCGCGGAAAACCAGACACCATCGTCAACCGCGTAATAACGATCATCAATGCGTAAAACCTGTGCGCCCGTATTCACTGCGTAGGCAACAGAAGTACCGTCAATCTTCTCGAACTTTGGACTGCCATCGTATTCGACCGTGAGACTGGCATCCGCACGAACAATGGCTGCAGTCTGGGGTATCGCGGCGTCAAGCATCGCCTGTTCCGCTTCGTCGGTGCCTGCGACGGAACTGCGGAGTCCTCCAATGTCAGAATCCGGCGGAATATCTGCAAAGGCCGGTGGCAGCTCATTGGCCGGCACAAAGGTCCAGGGGCCCTCAGCAGATTTGGAACGGTACCAGCGCCCCGACAGCAAGATATACATATTGCCCGTGGGCAGATTGCGCAGCCAGGGGGTCTCGGTGTTCTTCACATAGAGGATCTCTCCCCCGGTCAGGGACTGCCAGTCGGGCTTGCCATCGGTAACTACCAGTTCCGTAGGCTCCGTCGCGGCGACGATGGCGGGTGTTCGATCAGTTGGCGCCACTGCGTCCATGCCGCCACTTTCGCTCACCGCCTTTGCCAAATCAGCGGGCGGACTATTGGCCACTGCCCACGGTCCCATCGGGTCTTGCGCGGTGTACCAGTGACTTCCATCGCTCAGGTAAACACTGCCGGATTTATCCCTGGCGACGAGAAACGGCGTGTTCAATGCGCGCTCATAGGGAGAGTCTTCTACAGCTTCAAAGCGAGGCTCCCCGTCATACATGAGCAGTACCGCAAGCTCGTCAGAAAACAGAATGATCGGCGGGTCGCTCTTCAGCAGCTCAAGGCTCTTACGCTCAATGTCTGCGGTCTCCAAAGAAGCAGAAAGCCGCTCATAACTCAGGGTTAAGCCATACTCCGGGAACGCTCCCTCCACAAACTGCATGAGGCGCTGCTCTCCCGCGTCCTTGGACTCAGGCCAAGTGGCCTTGGTGACCTTGATGTCGAGAACGCGAACCGTGCCCGTATCCAGATCCGTCGCTATACGAGACTCAAACCACATCGCGCCAAAAATCGGGGCTTCTGCGCCCGCTAGCTCAAGGGAGATCGCCGCCCGCGCACTAAGATTGTCGCCATCCAGAGCTTCGGGCTGAGGTTGATAGATAATCAGGGTACCCTCATCTCCGGAGATCTCCTGGGGCCAGGACAGCTCCTGTGCCGCGCCAGAGACCGGCACGAGAACCACAAACAGCAGGCACAGAGGCAGCGCTAAGGCTGCGATGTTAAGTCTGTAGAGCGGCTGCATTGTGTTCGCCGCCAAAAGTTATCGCTTACTCTGGCTTAGGCCGGTAGAGAGATTCCATAACCTGATCCACCGTGAAGGTGCCCGGGCGCTGCCGTGGCGGGAATGCCTGCAGCGACTGCACAAACCGGGTCACCGCCACGCGTGCCATGCCTGCTACTGGGGCCACCTTGTGATCCCACCAGACGTTATAGCTGTTCGAGTCCGTGTCCGCGCGCTCAAAGGGGTCACGACGTAAATGAAACACCTTTGGAATCCGCAGCGTCACGAAAGGATCGCGCCATACATCAAAACGCTGGGAGCGCTGCTCGGCGAACACGGTTTTCCAATCGCCGATTCGCGCGGAGACCAAGACCCCGTCGTCGCTAAAGTAGAAGAATTCTCGCCTGGGAGTCTCCGGGACCTCTCCCGTGAGGTACGGCAAAAAGTCGTAACCGTCCAGGTGCACCTTAAAATTCTTGCCCGCGGCGCGATGTCCTTGCTTTAACTTGTCCGCTATCCCCTGCTCACCCGCTGCGGCCATGAGCGTGGGCACCCAATCCAAATGCGACATCACCTTGTTGCTGATCTGATTTGGAGCGATCTTGTCGGGCCAGCGCACCATGGCCGGCACGCGATAGCCCCCTTCCCAGTTAGTATTTTTCTCGCCACGAAAAGGCGTGATGCCAGCGTCAGGCCATTGGTTGTAGTGGGGCCCGTTGTCCGTCGAGTAGACAACGATGGTGTTGTCGGTGATACCCAGCTCATCGAGCTTGGCTAAGAGCTGGCCCACGTGTCCATCATGCTCAATCATGGCATCGTTGTAAAAGCCCTGCCCCGATGCGCCAAGCTGTTCGTCTTTGACGTGGGTGTAGTAATGCATACGCGTTGAGTTAAACCACACGAAGAACGGCTTGTCTTCACCGTGGGCCTTGTCGATAAACTTGAGAGCCTCGCCCAGGAACTCCTCATCCACGGTTTCCATGCGCTTTTTGGTCAACGGCCCAGAGTCTTCTATTTGTCCATCAGCAGATGATCGAATGACACCGCGTGGACTGAACAGCTGATTGAACATGGGATCTTTTGGCCAATCCGGGTCTTCGGGATTCTCTTCAGCATTCAGGTGATACAAATTGCCAAAAAATTCATCAAAGCCATGATTGGTCGGGAGGAATTCATCCTTGTCCCCAAGGTGATTCTTGCCGAACTGTCCGCTGGTGTACCCAAGGGGCTTCAATAATTCGGCCAAGGTGGGGTCTTCAGGCTGGATACCGATATCTGCGCCCGGTGTACCCACTTTGGTGAGGCCCGTGCGCACGGGATGCTGGCCAGTGATAAACGCCGAACGCCCGGCGGTGCAGCTCTGCTCGCCGTAATAATCCGTGAAGACCATGCCTTCATTGGCGATACGATCGATATTCGGAGTGTGGTAACCCATCTGCCCCATGCTGTAGCGGCTGAGGTTCCAAATACCGATGTCATCACCCCAGATCACCAGGATGTTGGGACGATCGGCGGCGCTCACCGAGCTGGCACAACACAGCAGCCCCGCAAGAAGCGCGAAAAGTGGCAGGCGACGCGCCCGGTGACCGTATCTCATGTCAGTCCTCTCGTTATTATCCTAACCAGAGAACCTTATACCAACATGACCTCAATAATCATCGTTAAATCTAATCGCTGTGCTACTTACCTAAAGCCCAGAGCTTGTCATAGTCGCGCAGGACGGACGGTACATTGCAGCCAGCGAACATAGGCCGCGCTAACGCAGCGGCCTCGCATGCGCGGCGCCCCGGAAAATTGCATTGGCCAGAATTACATTGAGTCCCTCCTGATAAGCTCGCACCGTGGGGTCCTGCGTAAACGCGATAACCTGGCCTTTGCCGAGCTTGTGGGCCATAACGAAAGGCTTGTAGGCCAGTTGCCTGCGGTTGCGATCCCAGAGATGGCCACTGGCCAGTACGCTATCTGCACTGGCGAAGCTGGCAATGTTAACGCCGTCGTTCAAGCGTAGCGGCGTATAAACATCGGAATTTCTAGCCAGCACGTGCAATTGGGGAGCAACTCCCGCCGCCAGCCAGTGATCCTCGTCCACCGTAGCCCGCAGTTGAGCGCCTCCGATACCGTCAGGATTCGCTTCCCGGGATTCTGTGGCTACCTCAAAGGCTTGCTCATCCAGTGCGGTGCCGGGCACACGCTTAAGCTCAGAATCCGCCTCGTCGTCTTCATCCTCAGAAAGAAACTCCAGTCGATATTCACGACGGGTCGCTAAGAGATCTGCATCCGGGTCGGCCAATAGCCGCGTCGCCCGGGCTAAGCTGATCAATACGCCGCCGCGATCCACCCAGTCCCGAAGACGCTCGACGCCGGCTTTGCCCAGCGCGTCCGCATAGCCATCAGAGCTGTCGGGCAACACCAGTACCTGATACCGGGACAAATCCGCCTTACGCAACTGCTCAACGCGTATAGCGGTTACCGGGTAGCCAAACTGTCGCTCCACCACAAAGCGGAAATTACCCGCCGAGTACTGGCTTACGGGCTCGTCCCAGGCCAGAGCAATCCGCGGTGCATTCATACGCACGACCTTGCGGCTGCCAAAACTTGGGCCATCGCTTACCCAGCTATCGTTCGCTGCGAATACGCGGGCCTTGGTTTCTTGTACATAGCTGAGCAGTTGCTCGTGCAAGTTCTCGGGATTATCAGCCACGTCGATGATCAGTGTGCCGCCGGGATAGGTCGTGCCGCCGTTAACGAAGGGCTTGTCGCTGCTCTTTACCGCCAGACCGTCGCGCAGTGCACGGCTCAAAAGCTGTACTGCGCTGCGTTCGCCCCAGGGCACAAGATAAGAGACCGAGGCTTTAGCAGGCAGATCGGGCATCGCTACGATACCCGGTTCGATGCTTTCGACATTTACAGAAACGCGCTGGGCACAGCTTACGGACTCAACATTGAGAAGCATGGGCAGCGACCAGGCGGTGATGTCATACATCCCGTCAGGAAGATTCTTGTCGTTGAGTCGCACCTGCTCTGCAACAAACTCAGGATCCATGGGTGTCTCTTTGTCCATCAGGGTGCGCAAAAATCGCTTTGCGGGCTGATCGAGGTTTATCACCAGGGAATCCTCGGAAAAGTCCGCGCCGCATGCCCGAAAGCTTTCGGTAGCTCTTCCCACTTCGACGCCCTGAGATGCCAGCAGCGCGCCCAATCGATCCACAGCGTTCTGGTCATTCTGTGCCGGCACAATATAGGCCTGCACATCACCCTTACCGCCTTCGCTTACCGCTGTCTGCTGGTAGTTGTAAAAGTCCCGGAGGAACTTTTCGCGATTCATCGCTACGGTTTCCAGCGTGCCCAGAGAGGTGAGAAAGTGATTACGCACGGTGTCCGCGTAGGGCAGCTCCTCACCGTCATATTGACGCACAAGCAGACCTCGCGCAGACGCCTGCTCGTAGGTCATGGCGATGCTGCCAAAATAGGCGGGCCAGCTTGCGCCATAGCCGGGGTAAAAAGCGTCGTAGACCTCCCGGGTGAAGTAATCAATGCCAAACTCATCGAACCATCGCGCGTTGGTGCGTCCAAACAGCTCCAGACTCGCGCTCTGATCAGCGGCGAGATGCGGGTTGTATGGCACCGCCTCGGGCGCAAAGTAATAGGTCGAATCCGACCCCATCTCATGTAAATCGACAAAAGCGACGGGCAACCACTCCAGCACTGCGTCAGCGTGCCCTCGGGTTTCCGGCTGACTGCGAATAAACCAGTCCCGGTTCAAGTCAAACAGGTAGTGGTTGGTACGCCCACTCGGCCAGGGCTCGTTGTGCTCCGCAGACAAACGATCACTGCTGGGCTCTAAACCCAAAGCGCTCTCAAAGCGGTGAATAAAACGGTCACGCCCATCCGGGTTCTGCATGGGGTTGAGAATCACGGTGGTGTTTTCGAGAATCTCATCCACTCGCGCATCCTGCCGCGATGCAAGCAGGTGGTAGGCCGTCATCATGGCCGCATCCGTAGAGGAAATTTCATTTCCGTGCACGCCGTAGGCAAGCCAGGTAACCGGTGCCAGATCTTTGATCAAACTCTCTGCTTGTGCGCTGGAGGTACTGCGGGGATCTCTCAGTGCATGCATGCCCTCACGGGTAGCCGCACTATTAGCGATATTTTCCGGGGAAGAAATCACCACGTAGAATAACTGCCGACCTTCCCAGCTACGACCGTATTCAACAATCCGAACGCGCTTTGGCGCCGCCATGGCCAGGGCATCAAAATAGCGGCGAACATCGTGGGACCAGGTGATTCGCTCGCCTGATTGGTAACCTAATACGGTACTGAGCGTGGGTATTGCCGGGTCGTAATCGTCTTTCAGCCACGTGGTATCGGCAATGCTCGCCTGGGCAAAAAACACGGTGAGCGCAAAGGTCACTACGCTGACAGCTGAATAAGAAAGTACACGACGCAGCGCCGCAAAAGCTAATGCAGACTTCATAAAGGGTTTTCCTAATCCGGGATAAGGCCTATGTTGGCGAGGTAGCTCACATCGTACAAGCCCCAAAACAGGATTCTCCTATGCAAATTCGCTTCCTAACTCCAACCGCTCTCTTCGCACAGTGGCTTTTTCTGGCGGCATTCGCTTTACCCAGCGCGGCTGACGATAGCGCCCAAAACGCCATAAACACGCTCCTTGATGACTTCCATCAGGCGGCCGCGGACGCTGACCGTGACCGCTACCTGGGCTATTTCACGGCGGATGGCGTATTCATGGGTACCGACGACTGGGAGCGCTGGCCCCTCCCGGCGTTCAGTGATTATGTGACCGAGCGATTTTCTGAGGGCACGGGATGGACCTATGTCTCCGAGGAGCGCTTCATCACCATGGGTCCCGGGGGCGCAAGTGCCTGGTTCGATGAGATTATGGTTTCCAAGCGCTGGGGCCGGTTTAGAGGGACCGGGGTGCTGCTCAAAGTGAATAGCGGATGGAAGATCGCACACTATTCGTTAACAGCGCTGGTACCCAACGAGCGTTTTGCGGATATCGCCGAAATCGCCAGGGAGGGGTTTGATACCCGGGCTTCCGCTAAATCCGAGGAGGAGGAATAGCATGACTGGCACACAGGAGGATGAGGGACATACGGTCAGCTACTCCCAAACCACCCTCACAGAGCTGATGATCCCCGCCTATGCCAACTTTGGCGGCAAGATCCATGGTGGCACCTTGCTGTCGCTCATGGATAAGGTTGCCTATGTTTGCGCCAGCAAGCACGCAGGGAACTACTGCGTCACGGTATCCGTAGATAACGTGCACTTCTTGGCGCCCGTGGAAGTGGGAGATCTTGTGTCTCTGATGGCGTCCGTAAACTATGTAGGATCAAGCTCCATCGTCGTGGGCATCCGGGTGGTCGCGGAAAACGTGCAGACAGCTACGGTTAAACACACGAACACCTCGTATTTCACCATGGTGGCCAAAAGCCAGGAAGGCAAAAAAACGGTAGTGCCGCCTCTCATCCTGGAGAGCGTCGAAGACATTCGTCGCTTTGCCAGCGCACTGAGACGCAGACGCCTGCGTAGCTACATGACCGAGCGCATGGATGAGTACAAGAGCCATTTTGTTGTGAACGATGAAACCCGCGCTTTCCTGGAAAATGAGCGCTGCACAATTCGCCTCGAGAGCTAGTTCTATGGAACTGCAGGAAACCCAGGTCTACTGCCCCTACTGCGGCGAGCCTCTTTCTATTCTTCTTGATGTTGGAGACAGCGATGCGGACTACATTGAGGACTGCCAGGTGTGCTGTCAGCCCATGGTCGTCAGCGTTATGAGCCTAGGCGACGGCAGCCTCAACGCCAGCGTTAGACGAGAAGACGAATGAAGAAGCCAAGAGTCGTCATTGTCGGCGGCGGTTTTGCAGGACTTGCCTGCGCCAATAATCTGGACTCCAGGTGCTTTGCCGTGACCTTGATTGACCGCAAAGCCAACTTTGAGTTTTTGCCAAATATCCATGAGCTTCTATCCGGCGTCAAAAAGCCTTCCCAGTTACGACTTTCCCTGCGTTCCAACCTGCGAGCCGCCGGTCATCGCTTTGTTCGTGGCGAGGTCACCGGTATTGATCCCGAGCAAAGATGCCTGCAGCTTGATTCGGGAGAACGCTTTCAGGCGGATTATCTCGTCGTCGCACTGGGCAGTGCCGACGCAGATTACGGTGTCCCCGGGGTTGCCAAACACAGCTACGGTTTTAAATCCGTTGCCCAATGCCAGGCTATCTATCAGCGCTTACGGAGCTTGAGTCACAGCGGCGGCAAGATTGTGATTATTGGTGGCGGGCTCGAAGGTATCGAGGCACTGGGCGAAGTCCTTCGTCGGTTTCGCGACAAACCGCTGGAGATTACGCTGGTAGAGGCGCGTAATTCTCTGCTGCCAACAGGCCCAAAATCCGTGGGCGACCTCATCTTGGGATATTGCCAGGCGTGGCATGTTGCCTGCCTGACAGCGGACCCCGTGGCAGGCATCACCCCCAAAACCGTCAAACTGACCAGCGGACGCAGACTGCGATCAGACCTGACGATCTGGACCGGTGGTCCGGCGCCTCCTCCGCTACTTGCTGAGTCAGGGCTGGCGGAGCCACAACACTGGGCGCCCGTGGATAAAACCCTCGCACATGAGACCTATCCGCAGGTGTTCATTGCCGGGGATGCCGCTGATCTGGCAACTCCGATTAGCAAGCAGGCGTATCACGCTCTGGACATGGGACGCTGTATCGCCGGGAACATCGAACGCCTGGCAAAGGCCAAAATGCCTCGCCGTTATAAACCGTCGGCAAAGCCCACGCTGCTGGCTTTCGGGGATTTGAATAGCGTGCTTATCAGCGATCGACTCAGTCTGGCGGGCCCTCCTTTGGCTGCGGCCAAAGAGGCAGTATTTGCCGCAGTCATGGCACAGCTGGACCTCCGTTCACCACGGCTACAACTGGACGCCGCGCTGGGGCGAGGTAAACAGGCTACGCAGCAGTTACTATGGCCATCGCTCAGCAACTGGCGAGCGCTCAGGCAGCAGGCAAAGGTGCAAAAACTCCCATGAAACGCGTCATATTTGACACTGACATTGGCATCGACGACGCCATGGCACTGCTGTTCCTGCATTACGCTCAGGGCGTGCGCATTGAGGCCATCACCACCGTCTCGGGCAATGCCAGTATCGCCGATACCACCCGTAACGCCTGCTATGTGCGGGAGCGCTTCGGTATCGATGCGCGGGTTTTCCGCGGCGCCTCGGGCCCTGTCGGTCCTGCGCTGGGTCAAGGCCATCCCGACTTTGTTCACGGTAAGAACGGTTTAGGGGACATCAGTTTCTCAGAGCCGCTGCAGGGCGCGGAGCTCCAATCGGCTGCCGAGGCGATCGTGGAGCTGGCGGAGGCCTATCCCGGCGAGATCACCGTGGTCGCCGTGGGCCGCTTGAGCAACCTGGCGAAGGCGCTTGTCTTGTGCCCACGACTCCCTGAGCTACTCAAGGAGGTCATCGTCATGGGAGGCGTGTTTATGCGCCGGGGTCATCAGGGCAATGTCTCCCCGGTTGCAGAGGCAAATATGGCCGGGGACCCCGCCGCGGCAGATAAGGTGCTGGGCAGCGGACTGAGTGTGACCGTCGTAGGCCTGGACGTCACCGAAGAGACGATCATGGATGAAGCCTTTGTTGAAACGCTGCAGACACAGGCCGGTGATGCGGGAAGCTTCATCTACGACATTACGCGCTTTTACTTCGACTTTTACGAAGGCATCAATGACGAGCGACGCTGCCCTATCCATGACTCCAGCGCCGTGGCGTACTTACTGGCACCGCAGCACTATGAGGTGGAAGTAGGACCAACGCGGGTGGTAAGTGAAGGCGTCGCCATGGGGCAAACTATTCTCGGACTGTATCCGGAGCGCTACGCCAGCGATGCCTGGCAGGGTCGTCCCGATGTTCGCGTTTGCACGAGTGTCGACGCGGCCGCAGTAAAAACTCTATATCTTGAAACGCTCGCGCTAGCGGGCAAGTAAGTCAAGGCGCTCCCGGAGATAGGTTCCGGCGCTGTGATGTTCTGAAAGTTGTACATCAAGGTCCGGCGCCAAAAAATACGGCATCGAAATACGCGACATATTGCTGTCGGCATCGGGCGGATTAATCACCCGGTGCGAAGTTGAGGGCAGCTGTCGCGATGTTGCCTCCTGCAGCATATCGCCAGAGTTGACGATGACATCGCCGGGGCGACCGGGGACATCCATCCATAGCCCATCCCGGCCCATAACCTGTAGTCCCGGCTCTGAGGACACGGGTAATAGAGTAATCAGATTGATGTCTTCGTGAGCCGCCGCCCGAACCGCGCCCGGCGGTTCATCACCCTTGAGTGGGGGGTAATGCAAAATTCTGAGCAGGCTGTCGTTGGGCGAAAGGCTCTCGGCTAACTTACCTCTTAAGTCCCCTGGCAAGGCGCTACCGCAATGTATATCCAACCAGCCCAGAAGTAAGGTACCCAGCGCAAGGGCCTCACCCAAATGTGCCTCGGCATCATCTGCCAGCCGGGCCGGCAAAACCGTCTCGGGCACGATATGAAAAAACTCTTTAAGGTCCTTACGGTCATGCCCTACTGCAGTCTCAGACACCTCAGGGGGGATAAAGCCACTGGTGTTGCCTGAGGGAGTTTCCTCGGCCAGGTACTGCCACTTTTCCTCGCCAAGAAAAAAATCCCGCCAGTCGTCCGCCATGCGCAGCAAGCGCTGTGCATCGAGCGGCGGATTCCGCAGCACGGCAAAACCCGTAAGCCTTAGTGTCTCCACAAAGGCCATCTCGGCCTCTGCACTAAACATGTCTACCACCGCAACGGTCATGACTCTATGTTCCTCAAACCACGCCCTTATGAGTGTCTGTGCGCGACAGCCCCGCATCTCCAGCGCGATGCACGAGCCACCAGGCCGCAAAAACCAGGATCCCCAAGACAAGATAGCAAAAGGAGCCAAACTGAAGCACTGCACGAGTATCCACCGCAGCGACTATGACACTGGTGACCTTGGGACTAATAGCAGTTCCGGAAGTCGCGCCAAAGAGTAATGCGGCAACCAAACGCGGACTGGGATTCGGCACCGCCAGAGTGGCAAAAGAGATCACAATCTTCAGGAGTCCCAGGTTTGCGATGCCCCAGAGCAACGATAGCCACGGCAACAAGCCCAGCGACTCGTTCATCCATAGTGGAAGGGAACCCAAAAAGGCACCGCTGACGCTCAACAGTACCAAACGGCGGGCGCCAATACGCAAGACCCACCACGCGACCAGCAGTTGTGAGATCAGCATCCCCGTCCAGAATCTTGCGACCACTGCCCCTGCCGCATCGCGGGGCGCGCCCAATACCTCCTCGAGATAGGTGGGCAACCACCAAAGGAGCGAATACTGCCCCATGGTATAGAGAAACAGCGCTGCGATGCACAACCAAACCGCCGCAGGCCAGGTCGCAGTGAATGCCTGCTGTGTTTCCTCGTCGCGCTCTGCGGGAAAGCGCGCCGTTGCCACCAACAGCACCACCGCTGCCGCAACCGCGGCGACCGCAAGATACGGCGACGACCAATGGAACCCCGCCGCCACTAAAGACACAGCGAGTGTCGAAATTACGATACCGGCGACACTAAAAGAGCCGTCGGTGATCACCAGCATGGAGGCCCGGTGATCCTCTGCATACAGTTGCGTGATGGTGCTGGCCGCTGCCGCCAGTCCAATACCGCAAGCCGTGCCCACCACCCCAAGGGACAAACGAAGCGCGAGGATGGAATCGGACAAACGGAGAGTCAGGAGAGCGGCGGTGATAGCCAGATAAACCAGCAACATCCCAACTCGAACTGTGAACAGGTCAAACACCACCAGTGCCAAAGCGGATCCCAGAAGAATACCCAGAGTGAGCCAACTGAATATGGTGGCTACGTCCGCGACGGGTTCGCCAAGATGCTCAGCCAGAGGCGGCAGCACAATACCGATCGGCGCCAACATTCCGGACATCACGAAGTACGCAAAGAAGCACGCAAGGGTAACGCGCGCTGTATTACTCAAGATATCTGCTCAAGAAGCTTGACGCCTGTTCCAGTGTGGGGAGATGCTGTAAAGCTTAGCAGCGCAAGGTCTCGATGGGCCAGCGATTCGGGACCCATGCCGGTCCCACAATCCACAGAAACCAAGGTCATTTAAATTATGCAAACCGTTGTCATCACAGGGGTATCCACCGGCATTGGCTATGCGGCGGCAAAAGTCATGATTGCCCGGGGCTATCGTGTGTTCGGATCCGTACGCAGCGAGGCAGATGCAGACCGCGTTCAATCCAAACTTGGCGAACAATTCTCACCGTTGATTTTTGACGTCGTGGACAAAGAGGCGATCGCGCAAGCGGCGAGCGACGTTCGAGAGGCTCTGGAAGGAGGCACCCTCGCCGGACTGGTAAACAATGCCGGCATCGCCGTGTCAGGACCTCTCCTGGAGGTTTCCGAAAGCGACTACCGAAAACAGCTCGAAGTTAATCTCGTGGGGCCTTTCCTGGTCACCCAGGCCTTTGCGCCACTGCTCGGCGCGGACCCGACACTCACGGGTGTTCCTGGACGCATTGTCAATATCAGTTCAGTGGCGGGATTGCGCGCAATGCCTTTTGTGGGTCCCTACGCCGCATCAAAATTTGGTCTGGAAGGCTACTCGGAGGCGCTGCGCCGGGAGCTTATGCTATTTGGTATCGACGTCATTGTGATTGGGCCGGGGCCTGTGAAAACGGCAATTTGGGATAAAGCCGAGGAGGTCGATATTGAGCAGTATGCGGACTCACCCTACCGCCCTATTCTCGAGCGCTTCCAAAAAGTCTTCATCAGTCAGGGCCGCGATGGCTACCCCGCAGATCGCCTGGGCGAACTGATCTGTACCGCACTCACCACAGCCAAGCCCAAGGTACGCTACGCGGCAGTCAAAGGTCGGATGATGGAGAAGCTGATGATGCGGATGGCTTCGCCGAGAATGCTCGACAAAGCCATCGCCAAGATGTTGGGACTGAACCAGAGTCAATAGGCCGAGGGATCGTTGCGACCCCCGCTGCCTATTGCTTGGCGTTACTCCAGCGCGGCCTTGTAGAGAGAGGCCTTGGGCGCTGCGAACACACGACGAACCATAGGCTCAAAGAACTCCAAAGAGTAAGTCTCGGCATCCGGATCAAAAGCGGGCGCATCGTACTTCTCAATAAACTCTTTGGTGTAGGCGTAGTGAGGATGAGACTCAAACTGCTTATGCTGGTCTCGATCCAAGCCGATGTGATGGAAAAAATAGTATCCCTGAAAAATCGCGTGATGCTTCACCATCCAATGGTTTTGCTCGCTGATAAACGGTTCCAGATACACCGCAGCGATGTCGGCATGGTTGTAGGGCCCCATGGTGTCGCCAATATCATGCAGCAAAGCACAGACAACGTATTCTTCGTCCCTACCATCTTTGTGGGCCAGGGTAGCCGTCTGCAAACAGTGTGTGAGTCGGTCAACCGGGAAACCACCACAATCGCCCTCAAGGATGCGCAGATGCTCCAGCATTCGGTCGGGTAGCTCCGCCGCCGCGACCTGGAACTCCTTCATAATGACTTGCCAGTCTTCGGCGGTTCCATCTTTCATGTGATGGAACTTGGCGCGTTCCGGTAATGCAGTGTTCATAGTCTCTCCTTATTAGATACCGCCTAAAATGAAGGCGGTGTAAAAAACCTCTGAGCTATTGTGCGTAATCAAGGGAAATCCCGTTGTCTTGGGAATCCGATTCCGGCCGGAAACCAATAACTTAGTATAGTCCAAGCTAAAGGGGAAAGGCTCGACAGGCGCGCTTGCGCTAGACTACGCCCCTCGAAACAGGGAGCCAGTCCATGAACGATGCCGATAAGACCCCTCCGGCCAGCAAATCCATCATCAGCATTGCCATCGCCGTGTCTATTGCGGCCGCTATGGCCGCGGCGGGCAGCTATCACGGTCAGGAACTGCAAGGGCTGCCCGTTTTTGCACTCATAGCCGCCCTGGCTTTTGCCATCCAATGGCTGGCCTTTATCCCTGCGTACCTCAGTCAATCCGAGCGTTACTACGACTTTGTAGGCTCGGTAACTTACGTTACCGTCGTCGCCTGCGCCGTCACGATCAACAGCGACCCCAGAGCCCAGTTACTGGCGGCACTTGTCGCGAGTTGGGCTGTACGACTAGGTAGTTTTTTGTTCCTGCGCATTCGCGATGCCGGCTCCGATCGCCGCTTCGATCGGATCAAGCCGTTCTTTTTCCGGTTCCTTATGACTTGGACACTGCAAGGCTTGTGGGTGCTCATGACCGCAGCAGCAGCCCTCGCCGCCATGACCTCCACAAAGACCCCTGCGATCGGGGCCATGGGAATGCTCGGTTTTGCAGTTTGGCTCACAGGCTTTGCCATAGAAGTAACGGCTGACCGCCAGAAGCGCGATTTTCGACGCAACCCGGATAACAGCGACCGGTTTATTCAGCAGGGGCTCTGGGCCTGGTGTCGACATCCCAATTACTTCGGCGAAATTTTGCTCTGGTGTGGTATCGCCATCATTGCGGTTCCCGCTTTACAGGGCTGGCAGTACGCGACACTGATATCACCAGTGTTTGTCTATCTCCTGCTCACCAGAATCAGCGGGGTACCGATGCTCGATGCCCACGCCATAAAAAAATGGGGCCAGGACGAGGATTACCAGGCCTACCGGCAGGCCACTCCCGTTCTGTTTCCCAGGCCGCCCAAGGCGCGCCCATAGTCAGTCATGAAGTGGTTTCTGGGTCTATTGGCCTCCCTACCCCTGGGTCTTGGCTATGCATTGGCGAGGGTACTCTACTTCCTTCTCTACCATCTGTTTCGTTATCGGCGAAACACGGTAGACGAAAACCTTCGCTGGGCGTTCCCAGAGAAGAGTGACGCTGAACGGAGGCTCATCGCCCGAGCTTCTTACCGTCATCTATGCAATCTCTTTATCGAGATTCTCAGCTCTACCCGCCTGCGCCAAAGTGATATGTCCGAGCGCGTAACGTTTCCAAACCTCGAGCTCTTGGCCAATGCGACGGAAAACTTCCAAAAGCAGGCCATTGTGCTACTGATTCACCAGGGTAACTGGGAGTGGATGCTCCACGCGGCAATGGATCAAATGGGCGTATCTGTCGACCCTGTCTATAAAACACTGCACAGCCCCTTTTGGAACCAGTTCATGCTCGACGCGCGCTCGCGTTTTGGCGCGACGCCGATGCCCATCGATCGCGTGGGTCGGGAAGTGATTCGGGGTCGCAAACGCAAACGTCTTATCGCAATGCTCGCAGATCAAGCGGGCCCCAAAGCGGCGGGCTATTGGCGAAACTTTTTAAATCGCCCCGCGAGCTTCTATCGCGGTGCGGACAAACTGGCGCAATCCATGAATCTTCCGGTGGTGTTTGCACAGTGTCGACGCAAGGGCATCGGCCACTACGAAGTGCTGTTTCAGGAGATCAGCCTGCCTCCTCACGATGCCGACCCGGAGCTCATTCTCGAGCGCTATGTCCTTGCTGCCGAAGCGGCCATTGCAGAACAGCCCGAAACCTATCTCTGGACCAATCGACGCTGGAAAAAAACACCGCCAGAATCATTTCTGGCAAAGCAAACGCACAATGACACTGAAGCGGAATCTATCGCAGAAACCAGGGAGAACCCATTATGAGTACTCAAGCACTGCAACTTGGCGCAGTTCTATATCCCGGGTTTGAAATGCTCGATTACTTTGGCCCCCTGGAGCTCTTCTCCGTGGTTGGCTCATCTCAAATCGAGATCCACACCGTAGCCGAGCAAAGTGGTCCCGTCGGTGCCGCCATTGGCTCCGAAGGAGCGATAGGTCCCAAGGTCATTGCCGATTACAGCTTTGCAGATGCGCCGGCTTTCGACATGCTGCTGGTCCCCGGCGGAAGCGGCACGCTGACGGAACTCGAGAATCCAGCCATGCTCGACTTTTTGCAAAGCCAGTCCAAAACCGCGCAGTGGGTGACCTCAGTGTGCACGGGGTCAGCGCTCCTGGCCAAGGCCGGCCTGCTC
Organism: Congregibacter sp.; assembly: GCF_965662665.1. Lineage (NCBI taxonomy): Bacteria > Pseudomonadati > Pseudomonadota > Gammaproteobacteria > Cellvibrionales > Halieaceae > Congregibacter > Congregibacter sp. The sequence goes on from NZ_CBFIIF010000023.1 coordinate 20,435, forward strand.
GACGGACACCGGGCGACTTCCAACAAACAGGTATTTGCCATAGCGACCATGCAGTCAGACAAAGTGGAATGGGTCGAGGCTGCTCGCTGGGTAGAAGATGGCAAGTTCTTTACCTCCTCCGGTGTGTCTGCGGGGATGGATATGAGCCTGGCAATTATCGAAAAACTTTTCGGCAGCGAGACAGCAGAAATGGCGGCCAGCTACACGGAGTACACCTGGCACCGAGATGCCAACAGTGATCCTTTTGCGGCCGAGCTCAACGTACTCGCCAAGCAATTGGGTATGGTTTAAGGGCGCCTTACCCCAGCTTCGTTTATGCGCCGCGAAATCCGGTGCGCATACGCAGTTTGAAAGCCCCCATGGAGTCCTTACCGCTGACCTTTATTCGCGGTAGCTCCATGGCCTGAGCGGTCACATCAGAGGGAATGCCCTCCTCTGTCGTCACCGCCGTGCTAAACCCGGCAGTGCGTGCTGCGATCACGTCTTCGGCAGCGTAGATCCCAAATGGGTAGGCAAAACTGTCGACGGGCACAGCAAAACGCTCAGCGAGAGATCGCCGCGCATCACCTATCTCGGTCTCACGCTCAGCATCACTTAGCCTTGCCAGATTGGCATGCGTACGCGTATGACCACCCAGCTCCCAGCGACCGCTGGCTATCATTTGCTCCAGTTGCTCATCTGATAACTTGGACTCGCGCATAAGCTCTCCACTATCGTGATGAGCCTTTTTACTGGTCGACCAATCGCGATCGAAGCGATCTTCCACCACATAAAGCGTGGCCTTTGCGTCATACCGCTCAAGCACCGGGTCAGCATTTAGCAGGTTATCCTCGTAGCCGTCATCAAAGGTCAAAACTACGGTTTTGGCAGGAAGGCTCTCCGCGTTCACAAGATCGGACATAGACGCAAAGTGCCAGCCCTCTTCTTTGAGCCAGCGAAGCTGCTGCTCGAAGTTCTCCGGCGAGACTCTAAGCTTATTGAACTTTGCTCCCGGCTCCGGCTCCCGAACCATGTGGTACATCAAAATGCGCGGCCGCTGATAATCCACGGTTGTGCGCCACCAGGCGTAACGGTGACTGAGCGTCAGCGCGGCAATCGATACAAGCGCAGCAAGCACCAAAGAAACCGCAGTCACAGCAATCCCCTGTCAAGAATACGCCGCGCGAAGCGGTCGGCCTCTGCAAAAGGCGGAGTTGGCGCCCTTGGCGAACTGCCTGCGGCAAAGGCTTTAAACGCCGTAACTTTGTCTTGGGCGAGCAAACCCTCAATGGCCCCGGCCACTCGACTTCCCGAGCAGGGGTCGAGATCGAACACACCCACTGCACAACCGGCGGAGAGCGCTTCGTAAACCATAGAGGCGCTATCCGGACTTACCCAGCACTCCGCGCTTGAGGACAGCTCCCGCGCGAGCCAACCGGGAGGAAGAGCATCAGCGTCATGGACCTTTAATCCGGGCACATTGAGAGCAGACAGTGAGTCCAACAGCGATTGAGGCGTTCTTCGGGAACTACTCAACTGCCACTCCCGTCGACCGTCGCAGAGCTTTTGGACCTGCGCTACTAAGGCGGCGTCATCCCAGACAAAATGAGGTGATGGCCCTCCGACGAGTATGAGCCCCTGTTCGGATCGCGAAACTGCTGGCTGCATGCGATTCAAAGGGCCTTCGCTAATCCAACAGCGCTCTGTTTCCTCACCACCGTCATGACGGGGCTCTATGCGTAAATCAAAGAACGCGCCGGGTAAGCTCGGACGCATGAGCACCACTGCGGGGCACCTGTAGGCACGGCGCAAAGCGAGGAGGCTCAGGTGGGTCGCATGTCCCGCGGCAATAAGCAGCCGCATATTTTCCTGCTGTCGCTTAGGCAAAAGTAGCTGGGCCAAAGCCTGCCTTTTGGACAGTGCGGGAATCTCCTGGATTTTTAGATCAGGACGCAAGCGCAGCAAGGCGTCCGCGAGGCCGAGACTTTGATTTAAGTGCCCGGGCTTGCCATCACTAATGATGCCTATTGATTCCTGCGTTTCCGCATGTAACGCCGTGTCCACGTGTTATTCACTTCACCCCTGAGGAACTGAGCGTATAGTAATGCGCTGGGAAGCCAAGGTGTATCGGCAATGGTAGATACTCTTCATGATCAGAGTGGCGACTTGCACGGTGACAGCGATCTCGCCCGGGAACACATTGTTCCGGTACTTGCCGGCGGAGGCGCGCGCCTTCCCGCCCACATCGGTATTCTTGCTGCGCTTCAGGAGCTGGGGATTGGCTTCACGCAAATCGTCGGCGTATCCGGCGGCAGTATCGTCGCAGCACTACTCGCCGGGGGTTACGACCTCACCGCGATTCGAAAGATTGCAGACGACACCGATTTCTCGCAGTTTCTCGGACAAAACGTCATCTCTTTGCTAAGAACCGGTGGTCTGTCCAGCGGCGACGGATTTGAACAGTGGATGGACGACAAAATGCAGGGTCGACGATTCTGCGATCTGGACATGGATCTCAGTGTTATTGCCACCGACGTGCGTTCAGGCAAACCGGTCGTGTTCAACACCGCGCGCACGCCCCAGATGCCTATTTCTGAAGCGGTTCGATACTCAATGTCGGTCCCTTTGCTATTCAGCTTCAAAACGCTGGGCGATCAGGTCATGGCGGACGGCAGCATCCTCTCTGAAGAAGCTCTGCGCCGGGACTGGTCGGGCACGGGAACGCCTGTGGTGGTGTTCAAGCTTCGAGGTGCAGGCGCTCTAAACACCGGCAAACGGGAGCCGCTCATTCCCCTGCGGGACTATCTCGCGATGCTTCTGCACACGTTTATGACCGCTCTTTCTCACGAGTACATTAACGAGGCATTCTGGCTGTCCACCATTGTTATAGACACCGGCGACATATCACCGGTGGCGTTCAAATTGGGACCGGAGCTAAAAGCGACACTCTTTGAGGCGGGTTATCGCAGCACTATGGATTTCTTACCGCCTAAGCTTGCTCAAAGTCGCACAAACCAGGACAGAGCTGGTGACACCTAGGCTGTAGCTGTTTCGCGCTTAGCCGAATAGCGACTTCGCTGCCCCCAGCAGGCCACTGGCGCCACCGGCCATTTCGAGAATGGTTTCCACCACTGCTCGACTTGTCCATGAGTTGGGGAAGGACATCCGCCAAGCCGTTGCTGGCAGTGTCCGTATCGGTACCCAGCTGACCGGCAAATTCTGCGATTTTGTCGCTGCCAAAAATCGATGTCAGACTCTCAGCTGAGATTGGAGAGTTCTCGCCATCACCTAACCAGGACCCGACGATAGCTCCCAGGTCACCGCTACTGGCCATTTTGCTGGCAATGCCTGCGAAGTCGATTTGCCCGTCCGCATTCGACAGCAAACCGCTTAATGCAGATGTTATCGTGGCAGGATCCAGATCCATGCCCAGCTTTTCCGAGAGCAGCGATGCGCCCATCTCCATGATATCCATAGGTTTCTTACCACTGGTATTGTTGATTGAGTAATAAGGGAAAAAAGTATAGCTCGCATTTATGACTTTCGCGCGACAAACTTGGCGGCCCTGGACTGGTCTCAAGCATCAGGGACGCTGATTCATTTTCACGGTAGCGTAAAGACGCTCAACGCAAGGAACACATCTATGAATTTGACACGCCTCACCCTTGTCGGCCCTTTAGCTTTTAGCGTGATCTTCGCGGGCTGCGCCGACGATAAAAACGCTGTGGATCAGGCTGCGTCGGCCGGTGATGGGGAGAATCCCTACATCGTACCCTTTAGCTCGCCCGACTATCTTCGGAAACACGCACGCTATCTTGAGGAGGAAATGTTCCAAATCGGCGACACACCCGTTTGGGACTACAACACGCCAAACCGGGGCTTCGGCAACGTCATCATGATTGAGGGTGACGACGGACTCATTATCATTGACACCACGACTGCCACTGAACACGCCGCTGTCGCCGAGCGTGCCTTTCGTGAAGTGTCTGATAAACCCGTCAAAGCGGTTATCTATACCCACCACCATGTCGACCATATCAGTGGTGCTGGCGCTTTCATCGACAGCGCAGACGCCGAATCAGGACAGGTGAAAGTCATTGCCGCTGAGAACTTCCTCAGAGAGCTGGAAGACGAGAACCAGGTAACAGCGCCTATTATGGGCATCCGAGCCCTTTATATGTACGGACAGCTCCTCGACCCGGTTACCGACGGACGGGACTACCATATCTCCTGCTGCGGCTACACGCTGGGCACCGAGCTCGGCTCTTACATTGCTCCCAACCATTTTGTTGACGGCAGCGAAGAGATGACCATCGCAGGCATCCGTATGGAGCTTTTCCAAACGGGAGGGGAGTCAGCCAGCCACCTGGCGGTTTGGTTGCCGGACTATCAGGTCATGCTCACGGGCGACGAAATCCAGGGTCCCAATTATCCGAACCTGCATTCGCTGCGTGGCACCAAACCACGGGACGCCATCAAATGGGTGACCGCTATCGATCGTATGCGGGCCTATGACGCAAAGCATCTGGTACCCAGCCATGGCCAACCCCTGGATGGGCAGGCAGAGATTCAGGACATGCTCACCGTCTACCGGGATGCCATTCAGTTCACCCATGATCAGTCCCTACGTTTGATCAACAAGGGCTATACGCCTGACGATCTGGCGAATGCCATCAGCTTGCCTGAGTCCATGGACCGTGATCCATGGACTCGCGAAATGTACGGCACGGTCAAACACAATGTTCGCGAATTCTATGTGGCCTACATCAGCTGGTGGAATGGGGATCCTGCCGAGCTGGACCCTCTCCCACGTTTAGAAAAAGCTCGACGCCTGGTGGAGCTCATGGGCGGCCGGGATCGCGTGTTTGCCGAGGCCGAAAAAGCCTTCACCGCAGGGGATGACCAATGGGCCGCAGAACTCACCGCCTATCTGGTGCGCCTGGATCGCGAGGACATGCAGTCCCGTTATTTAAAGGCCGCAGCCCTGCGCCGTATTGGCTATGCCACTGCCAATACCAACTGGCGTGGGTTTTATCTCACCTCCGCCCGGGAGCTTGAGGGCTCCGTCGTGCCCGGAGACCTACTTCTGCAACTGCAGAAGAAGCGTTTTAATCCCTCTCAGCTGGAGACGGGGCAACTGCTGAGTCTTCTGCGCGTTCGCGTCGACGCCGAGGCCGCCGAAGGTAGGAACGTGAGTGTCGCCTACGAGTTAACAGACACCGGCGAGGTTTACACCCTGCAACTACGCAACAGTATTCTGGATATTCAGGCGACCACGGAGGCCGAGGCCGACGTCACCTTGCGGCTGGACCGACCTCTCCTTGATCAATTGTTCCTCGGGGATATCAGCTACGAAGATGCCATTGATCAGGAGCTTCTCGAAATAGAGGGCTCCAAACTCAAATTGCGCAGCTTTGCTCTGGCCTTTGATCGCGACCCCGGGCACCCCTACTTGAGCCTGCGCTAACGTCCAATTTCGCGCGGGTGCGTATAACTCGCATGACAGACATAAACGCACACAGTGGTGAGACCAGCCAGATACCTGCCATGGCGGTTCTTATCGCCTATGGTTCCTTGGCCTTTCCCCTCGCCGGGGCGTTTATTGCTCTCCAAGTCATTGTTCCAACTTTCTACGCGCAGTCTCTGGGACTCAGCCTCTCAGCCATTGGTGGGATTCTCCTCGCTGCCAGACTCTGGGACCTGTTCACCGACCCCGTTGTTGGCTATCTGTCGGATCGAACGCCAGCCTCCTGGGGGCGTCGCAAGGCTTGGGTCGTCGCCAGTGCACCATTGATCGCTGCAGCGGTATGGGTACTCTTTAATCCGCCCCAAAACGCGGGGAACTCTTTCTTGCTGTTAGCGACTCTCGCCATTTACGTTGCCGGGACCATGAGCATTGTTCCCATGAATGCCTGGGGAGCGGAGCTCAGCGAGTCCTATCACCAGCGCAGTCGAATTTCGGGCTCCCGGGTGATCTTTGGTCTCTCCGGCACTCTGGTTGCGCTGCTACTTGTCGACAACAGCAGTAATGAAGCCCTCACAGAGTCTCTGTTTGCCATTACGATTCTTACCATGATCGGTCTTGCGATCAGCACCCCCCTTGCTGCTCTCGTCGTGCCTGACCGGTCAAAGGTGGATGGACAGCAAAGCTCCCTGCGAGAGGCGGTAAAGCTACTTGCGCAGCCCTCCCCTTTCCGCAGGCTATTACTCGCTTTTTTGCTCAACGGACTCGGTAACGCCATCCCCGCAACGTTGTTTTTACTGTATGTCACCCACGTGCTGGAAAAACCGGGCATCGCGGGTCCGATGCTTTTTGGCTACTTCGTTTGCAGCGCTCTCTCGGTACCCGTCTGGGTCGCCCTATCCAGGCGCTGGGGCAAGCACCGCAGCTGGTGTATCGCTGTGCTCGGTTCATGCCTGTTTTTTTCCGCCACACCCTTTTTAGGCAGCGGAGATATTGTGCAATACGGCATCATCGTCATGGGAACCGGGCTGATGATTGGTGCCGATCTCGTACTGCCGTCAGCGATCAATGGAGATCTCATCGAGTGGGACGCGCTGGAGAATAATCGACGCCGGCCGGGGTTGTTCTTTGCCCTTTGGGGAACTGCCTCGAAGCTTGCCTATGCCCTGGCTGTGGGATTGATGTTTCCGGCGCTCGACCTTGTCGGTTTCGATGCGACCATCGCTAACACTGCTGACGATGTGCGGCTCCTTGCGGTGCTCTACGCCGGCCCCAGTCTGATATTCAAGATCGCGGCCGTTGCCATGATGTGGCGCTTTCCCATCGATGAAACAGAGCACAAGCGAATACGTGCGGCACTGGACGCGCGCGGAATCTGAGGGCAGTCTGCAGTCTGGCAACGCCGGAGCGGCACCCTCATCAGCGACTGGAATCCACAGCAATACGACGACTTTGCCGTCCAGCGGCAGCGGGCTGCAAGAGATCTTGTCGCTTCAATTCCATCCCTGGTGCCGCAGGCACTGCCGGCCACGATCACAGACCTGGGCTGCGGGTCAGGACTATCGACATCACTGTTGACAGCGCAGTGGCATGAGGCAAGTGTTCAAGGCATTGATCAATCGCCGTCCATGCTTGCGCAGGCGAAAAACCGCGTACCAACGGCACACTTTCTTGAGGGGGGCATCGCGAACTTCGCGCCCCTTCAGCGGCAGGACCTACTGTTAGCAAATGCCAGTATCCACTGGCTACCGCGGCACGCCGAACTGCTGCCACAGCTTATGCAAACCCTGACAGCGGGGGGTGTTCTTGCGTTGCAGATGCCCAACAATCTGAACGAGCCGAGTCATCGACTGATGGAGGACGTCGCTTCTTTGCCCGTCTATGCGAAACACCTCAAGGACTTTCACTCTGAGCGGGGAGCGCTCCTCTCAACGCGAGAGTATTACGACTGCCTGATTGCACATAGCGAGCCTGTGCACATCTGGGAGACGCGCTATCAGCATATTCTCGAAGGTCACAAATCCATCGTAGAGTGGTTCAAAAGCACGGGTCTCAAGCCTTATCTGGATATGCTTCCCCCGGAAAAACGTAAAGATTTTGAAGCCGACTACCTTGATCGCATAGGCCATGCTTATCCGCGCCTCTCCGATGGCAAAGTTATGCTGAGTCTGCCGCGGCTTTTTATCGTCGCTCGTCGCGCACTGTAAATGTCTGCCCAGCGCACTCTCCTGCCGTTATTATGCTCAACCGCACAATCAACTTACTTCTATCAAAACTCGGAACCGACGCACTATGGACACGTCATTTAAAGAAACATTAACGGTGCGCTTTCGCGATACCGACTCACAAGGGCATATGTTTTTCGCCAACTACCTCGTATTCGCTGACGAGGTCGCCGGTCACTACATGGCTCAGCTGGGTTTTGACTGGAGTGACACCAAAAACCTTCCTTGCTATGTGTTTACCGCAAACGTCAGCTGCGACTACATCCATGAATGCCTGGCGGGTGATGAAGTACAGGTCGAAGTTGCTTATGAGCGCATCGGCAATACCAGTGCCACACTGGGATTTTCCATGACGCGCATCAGCGATGGCATTGAGCTCGCGAAAGGCAGCTTTGCCCAGGTCTTTGTGGATCCCAAAACACGCAAACCGACACCTGTACCCGACGCAGTACGCGCAAAGCTAAGCGCCACGCTCTGAGAGAGCAGCCCAGCATCCTCGTGATTTTGTCGATACCTGATCGGCTTCTCGGGCCGACGTTCTTAGAGGCTTACTCATGACTACAAAACGACTCTTTGGTACCGCAATCGCGTTTTTGGCGGGCAGCGTTGTCACGGCATTTGTGCTGAAGCCGGAATTGCGCAACCTCCTCTCTACAGATGCAGCTCACGCCAACAATGCTCTCTATGCACCAAGAGACTGGAATCGAAAGACCGCATCCAAGCTCAATATTTCGGTGTTTGCCTTTAGCGATCGCAACCGAAATGGCATTTATGACATCGCCGACAAACCACTTCATCGCATCGCCGTCAGGCTCACGCGACCGGACGGCAGCACGCGCATCACGCGCTCAAACATCAATGGATTTACTAACTTCAGCATGCAGCGAGGCGGTGAGGACGCGGATATCTCTGAAATCGAGAAGAACTATCGATTCGAAGTTTTACCCCCCGGTGGCTGGGAAGTGACTACGGGGAATGCGATACAAACATCGAGTTTTCGTGGCATAGACGGTTCAATCTCCGGTCTGGGGGCAAACAGTCCCCCGGCGGTGGTCGGGCTGGTTCCCCCTGCGACAATCACGGGAAACAGCGATCCAGACAGAGATGTCAGTGTTGATTATGCGCCCGTAGTGCTTGGTACCCCGGTAAGCGCCCTCACAGAACGTACTACGCAAGCACCTGTTTTTACCGTCGGCTTTGACGACCTGAACAGATCACCCATCGAGAAGGTGGCCTCGGGCTACGCAAATCTAAGCTGGGACTATTTGCTGGCAGTAGATAACCAGTTCTACAAGGGCCCGGGCTACATCAATGGCCTTATGAGCGGATCCATGGTTGCCTATAACAGCTCCGGCCACCCCGTCACTATTACCGCGGTGCAGCCCGGCGACAGTTTTGATTTTGTAGGCGGGTACTTTTCTGTTGCCTGGTACAACGCAGAGGGAGAAACGCTACAGGTCAAAGCATGGCGAGGGGACGAGCTTGTTGCCGAAGAAGCACTAACGCTCAGTCATATGACGCCGATTTACTTTCGAGCCGACTATCAGGACATCACCAGACTAGAATTTGAAACAGAGCACTATTGGCAATTTGTTGTGGATGACCTGCAGTTCCGGTTGCCCTGAAACTGCAGGGATAGGATGACGCTGTATAGCGTCTAAAAGGGAACGAGCGTATAGCCTTCCTGCTGCAAGCGCACATGCGCTGTCATCGCCGAAAGTGACATTGTGACCGCCGGGCTAAACTCCTCCGGCGCCATGCCTCGAAATGCCGCGGTCTGACTGCAGAGGTAAATAGGCACTTTGGCCGCGTTAAGCTCCTTTAGCAGCGCCGTATTAGGGTTTGGCTCGTTGTAGCGCTCCTCATAAGCCTCGTCGGTGAGCAAATCCTTTGCCGCCTTCCCGTGAACAATGAGAGCAAACTCTATGCTCTCTGCGGGAATACCGTTACGCGCGTGCATGTTCAAAAAACGCGCCGCTGATATCAGATGTCGATTCTGATCCTCAGGAAAATCCGGCGTGGTGTACATGTCCATGGACACCTTGTAATGCACATCAGGGTCAAGATTGTAGGAACCCGGTGGTGGCGCCATCACGGGGCCAAAGCTTGGCACGACGGGGCCCAGGGTTGGCTCTGCTGCCCATACGGTACTCACCGTCATCGCGGCGACCGCAAGGGCGGGCAAAACAACGGCGTTGCGCAAAAAAGATCGCATTGAATTCTCCTGATTTGACTGACTAAAACTGCCGTACGTTTTGTGGCTGGTAACAAGTGCAGGCCAGTACGTACAATTGGCTTCTGTTAAGAGTATCTGCCATGTTTCTGTTGAAAACCAGTGCCTGCCGGACGGCAATTACGCGGCTATCTGCCCTCACCTTTCTGGGCCTCGGAAGTGGCAGTGTCATCGCAGAAGATATTCAGCTACGAGACGAAGAACCCACGCTATCCGGCCGACTCACACGCAGTGACCGCTGGCCCGAGGGCGACGTGGCGCTCATTCTTCACGGAACGCTTTCGCACCGAAACACCGAGATTATCGAATCCCTGGAAACACTCTTGGGGGAGGAGGATGTGAGTACCCTCGCCATCAATTTGAGTCTTGGCGTCGACAACCGCACCGCCGCAATGCCCTGTGATAGCGTGCACCGTCACCAAGAAAGTGATGCGAGCGCCGAGCTCGCACGCTGGTCCCGGTGGCTAGCCGAAGAAGGTGTGACAGAAATTACCGCGGTGGGGCATTCCCGGGGTGCTCAGCAGCTGGCTCGCTACACAAAAGATAGTGCTGATCCGTTGGTGACTCGATTGGTGCTCATCGCACCACCGCAATGGGCACAGGAAGCAGCCGAGGAAAACTATGCAAACCGCCATGGCCTCTCTCTCCCCGCACTTCTGGCGCAGGCTGAGGCCTTGCAGGCTGCAGGTAAAGGCGATGCTCTCATGCCCGATAAATTAGGCTTACTTTACTGTCAGGATACCCGGGCCACGGCAGAGAGCTTTCTGTCTTACTATCGATTCGATGCTATGCGCGACACACCAACACTTCTTGCGCAGCTATCGCTGCCAACACTGGTCATTGCCGGCAGCGACGATCAGGTTGCCGCAGGACTACCCGCAGCCATGACCACCAGCGCACCTGACGTCGTGATCGAGGAAATTGACGGGGCCGATCACTTTTTCCGAGATCTCTACGCCGATGAGCTTGTGGAGATCGCGGTAGACTTTATGCAAGTCGACTCACAATAAGTACCTTGAGAGAACCTATGGATTATTCCTATCAATTCAGCAACAAGGCTTTTTCTCTTCCACGCTTGTTGGCGCTGACGGCGCTGATTCTGCTGGGAGCTGAAAGCTGGGCGCAATCACTACCAACACCCAAAGTTGTAGGATCATCCTGGGTTTACAGCACGCCGGGGCTTTATCACAACGTCCGCGATGATCTTGTTCAGGCCATTCAGGATGAAGGCCTGGTGATTTCCTATACCGCCCACCTGGCCAGCATGCTGCGACGCACCGCGAATGCCACGGGCGCAACTACGCAAGTTTATGAAAATGCAGAGTCGCTGCTGTTTTGCAGCGCAGAACTGACCTATGAACTAACCCTCAACAATCCGCACAACATCACGCTCTGCCCCTACAGCATCTCGATCTATTCACTGAGTGATGACCCCGAGAACGTGCAGCTAAGTATTCGTGCGCCGGAGTTAGAGCAGCCTGACTATGCAGCGGTGCATCAGCTCCTTGAGCAAATCATTGCTGCGACGCTCACCTGGTAAACGAATAAGAGCCGTTTAGCCCAGCGTACCCCGATAATCTGCTAACCCGGGGTTAGAGCTCACGTTCTTCAGGGCAGGCGATTCGAGACGTTCAATACGCACGGTCTTTTGCGCCCGCAAATATCGCGCGACGACTTCCCAAACGGGGTCACCGGTGGATTGAGAACCGACGGTAGCCCAGCCTGCCACCTTGTAGGAGCCGTTGTCCTGCATACGCTTACCGTTGGCCAGGGTCATGTCCGACACGCGTGATCCCATGGCGGCCAAAGGATCGAGGCGATAGTTAAAGCCGCCGGTGCGCACCATATCGCCTCCCTGCTGATAATAGGGGTCGGCATTGAAGAGGTTGTCAGCAACACTCTCGAGAATGTTTCGCAGTTCGCCGCCGCTCATCTCTCGAACGTAGGTCTCAGGATAGGTCATGCAGGTTTGATCGAGGAGTCGATCCATGGTGATCGCCTCTCCCGGCATGACGGTGGTTCCCCAACGAAAGCCCGGCGATAGCGCTATTTGCGCATCGAGCTCCTGACGCATGGCATCAACAATCAGCTGATCGAAACTGCCGTTAAAGTTTCCTCGGCGATACAACAGTGAGTCCGCCACAGCGAGCTCCTCGTCAAGTACTTCCCGATACGGTGCACGCACAGCATCGATATGCGCCTGCATGGTGGCGTTGGGCGCCAAGAGTTCTGAGAACACAGGAAGCAACTTGTAGCGATAGGCGCTAACCCCACTGTTACCGAACTCCAGGTCGAGCACAGCAACAAACTTACCGTTGCTCCCCGCATTGGTCACCACAGTGGTGCCACCACTGTTTTCAACCTCTATCGGTCGCGGCATTCCATCGTGGGTATGTCCACCCAAAATGAAGTCTATGCCGGACACGCGACTCGCGAGCTTAAGGTCTACGTCCATGCCATTGTGCGAAAGCAAAATCACCGCATCAGGTTTTTCGTCCGCTCGGACTGTCTCTACCAGCTGGCTCAGTTCCTCATCCCGTATGCCGAAGGTCCAGTTGGGGATAAACCGTTTGGGATTCGCTATGGGCGTGTAAGGAAAGGCCTGACCAATCACAGCCACACGGCGACCCTTCATCTCACGAATCGTGTAGGGCTTAAATACGTGTCCCGTGTCCTCGTTATAAACGGGTACGCCATCAAAGAGTGCATCCTCGGTGGCATAGGTGTTGTGCGCAAGAAATTCACCGTTGAAAGCCTCGATGTTCTCGAGAATTTCGTCCTCGTGATAGGTGAACTCCCAGTGGCCGGTCATGATATCCACGCCCAGCAGATTGGTCGCCTCAACCATATCCCGACCCCGCGTCCAAAGCGCGGTGCCAGAGCCCTGCCAGGTGTCTCCGCCATCGAGAAGGAGGCTGCTCCCATCAGGGACTTCGCCACGCAATTGATCGACCAGGGTTTTGAGGTGCGCAAAGCCACCCACGCGTCCGAACTTCTCGGCCGCCTGGACAAAATCGAGATAGGTGAAGGCGTGCGCATCCCGCGCAGAGATGTCCCCCAACTCCTTGAGCAAATTACGGCCCACAACATGCGGCCAGCGGCCCAGGGCTTCCCCCAGACCAATATTGACGTTGGGTTCGCGGAAGTAGATAGGCTGCAACTGCGCATGGCAATCAGTCATATGCAGGATACGTGCGCTGCCAAAGGCGTCGAGATCGTAGAGTGCTCGAGCACTGGCCTGAGCACTGCCAAAATAGGCACCGGTGCCAGCAACGGCAGCGCCCTGGAGTAGTAACTGAATAAATTCTCGTCGATTCACAGCCTATTCCTCACGGAAAAAAGAGAACGGCAAGGCCGGTCTATTGCCGGCTCGAGTCCTGCTTGGATATGGGTATTAGCGACCCACGACGCGCGCTTGCCAGGCGGTTTTTTCGTCTCTGGCCTGCTTTAGCGACTGCTCTGCGACCAGCAGGGCACGATCAGCGAGCTCCTGAGCCAGCTCGGCGTCTCCTGCTTCCATCGCTGCTTTGGCTTCGGCCATGAGCGGTTCGGTCACTGACCAACCGTGCTCTTCAGCCAGGGCCTGTTGATGGATCTCACTCGCGCGAGCAAGCGTTGCCGCTGGATCAGCAAAAGCAGTGGTCGCACTCAATACGAAGGACAGCAAAAGAACGGGTTTGAATACTGTTTGGCTTATTTTCTTCATGGTTGCCTCTTGCTTACTTTCGCGATGCTGGCCCATTGAGCGCCATGCCGTTGCTCATATAGGTCAGGAAATACTCCAGATTACGGTAGGAGTCGCTCTGAGGCTCCAGAGGCTCTGCACGCACCTGCGAATTGCACTCGATGAAGCGTTTGTGCAAAGGACCAACTTCCTTCCACTTCAATCGATACACCGGCCAGTGCGTGGCATGCCCCAGCGCGGCACTCAAGCGCTCAGCGCGAAGAGCATTACCCGCCATAGATACATGGCAACTGCTGCAAGCGAAATTCAGCTGTCCCCGACGGGTATAAAAAAACTCTTTGCCGTCGTTATAAGCTGCTTGTGCCCGAGGGTCATCAGGAATCTCAACGGCAATCTGTTCGTCTCGGGATTCGTAGGCAATAAACGCCATAAGCGAGCTCATCTCGGAGCCAAGATAGTCCCAGGGTTCATCGCCTGCCGCCGTACGACAGTTGTTGAGTCGTTGTTCCAGCGTTTCGACCTCACCGCTCACAGCGTCAAAGCGAGGAAAGTGCTGTTTTACAACCGGGGCGTCTTCTCCCAGGCAGTCTGCATAGCTGCTACCGTCGGCCAGAGGCTCATCGTACAAATCAGCCCCGTCATCAATGGCGATTTCGTAGGGTGGAAAGTCCTCCATCTCTAGCCACTGCTCACGTTTGGCCGCATCCAGAGCATAGGCGCCGTCCCCGTGCGCATCGAGCTCGACGCTCGGAAACCGCTGCTCGTAAAACGCTCGAAGCGCATTCCGATCCTCTTCAGGACCGGCAATGGCAGTGGCACTCATCGCAAAGACCAGTGCAGGGTAAATCCCATGACCCAGGGTGCGTAGCATCTATCGCGTCCTCGTTTTCTTAGAGAGTGAGAGAACCGGAGGACGTGTTGCCGAGGTTATCCTTCCAGCTAACCTCAATAACATCCCCTTCTTTGGCATTGTTCACCACAAATCCAAAGTATGGATCCTTGGAGACCGAAGCACCCCAATCGGCAGTAATAAATACTTCACCGTTCTTGCTGCAGCTCACCGTCTCAATATAATGCGCGGGAATTTTGTTGCCATCGAGGTCCTTGCGTACGCCGGTTTCCATAGGGTGCGGCATCAGGCATTTGACCGAAGCTTTGTCACCCTTGAGGCGACCACGAATTTTGACTGGTTTTACTTCCATCTTATTTCTCCGTCCTGAGCTCGTTTAACCGCCGCAGCCGCCAAGGGTTACCTTGACGTTCTTGGTGGCCACATAAAGTGCATCGGCAGTTTCTATCACTGCGCGCACATCGGAGCTCTCGCCCATTTTGATCCGGGTCTTAAACTCGGGCACTGCACCGGGCATAAAGTGAAATCGCGCCGAGAGCGGGTTGGGGTTGGCATCCACAAGCAAAGCGATGGATATCACTCCTTCCATTTCGGTGCTGACCGTCACAGGAACGATGGATCCATCCTCAGCGATGTCGGGCACCTTAAACTCAAAGCTATCTGTCTCGGTGACAGGCTTGTCACCAAACAGCGCCTTAAGCGCCTCATCTGGCTGAACCGCCTCAAAGGCCTCTCTACTGCGCGCAAATACCTGAAGGGGTAAGGTCGCTAGTGCCGCGGCAGCCAGGATTGCCTGGCCAAAGCGACGTCGTGTCAATGTTCCCTGCATGGGAGACTCCTGCATTCGTCTGCTATTTATAGTGAATGGACATAATCGACCACGAGCTCAAGCTCGCGATCCGTAAGAATGCCGTGAGCACCGTAAGGGGGCATCACGGTATTGGGATTTCGGACGCGCGGGTCGGCAATCTGCGCTTTGAGTACTTCTCGCTCAGGGAACCGCAACTGCATCTGCATCAGGGGCGGACCTCCGTTACCGGTCATCTCAGCGCCTTCGGCCATATGACAGGAATAACAGTTGCCACGATTGCGATCGGCCGCAACTTCACGACCTTCTGCGATAGAGGCCTCATCTGCGGCGTGGGCTGAAAAGCCGCCAAAAGTCGCCACTGAGCCTACGAGCAAAGTCGCGGCGCTTAGATATCGTCTGGCGCCCGATAATTGCGAGCGTAGCTGTGCATGCATGACCGAACCCTTCATTGACTCTGCTCCACAATATAGTCCACGGCCAGATTCACTTCACTGTCGGGCAAGTTCACAAATCCGCCTTTGGGCGGCATGATGCCGTCTTCGCCGGAGTAGCCCTCGATGGCGTGACGATAGAGAAGCTCCATGCCTTGCTCAATGCGTCCGGCCCAGGCATTTGCATCCCCAAGCGCAGGCGCTCCGCCAATACCGCTCGCGTGGCACAGCGCGCAATGCCGCTCGTAAACACCACTGCCGGTAACCGTCGTTACAAGGCCGTCATCCAGCGCTTCGCTCTCGCTATAAAGAGCGTCCGGCCCACCCTCGGGTATGTAAGCTGCAGCCTCTGACGCCACCTCTATGTCATCCGGGTTCTTACACCGCTTCATGCAGCGCTTATTACTCGTATCAGGACGCTGATCGGGAATAAAGTTATCTTCGTTGGGTAAGTGAACGTCGGTCAGATTGTCCCGCGTGAGTACAAATTCGTAGTCCACAATGTCGTTGAGGTGCAGCACATAGGCCGTGATCGCATAGACCTCGTCATCGCTGAGGGACTCAGGCTGAGTAAAGGGCATGGCCCGATGGATATAGTCCCAAAGGGTGCTCGTGTAACGCCAGTAACTGCCGACGGTCTTTTTGGGTCGCGGGTCAGTCAAGCTTCCGTCACCCCCGGCGAGGGCCGGATAACCGCCCACGCTCTCGCCAAAAGAACCGTGACAGGAGGCGCACTTCTCTTCGTAAAGCCATTCACCATCCTCCACAGAACCTTCGCCGGGCGGTAAACCCTGACCATCGGGGCGCACATCAATGTCCCAGCCTGCAATCTGCTCGGCACTAGCAGGGCTGCCGTAGCCATAGCGATCCTCGTCTGCAGCCAGAATCGCCGGCGCCGCCAGCAGGCCGGGCAGCGTTCCCGCAACGAAGAGGACAGTCCGTAGTTGATTACGCAAGTTGGGCATTGACCACACTCCCATCGCCGTTGAGCTTCCAGGTATGGATAGCGTTTTTGTGATAAATCGATGAAGAGCCGCGCGCATCACGCAGCTGGCTATAAGTCGGCTGTACATAGCCGGTTTCGTCCACCGCACGGCTTTGCAGCAATGCCGGGTTACCGTTCCAGTCCCACTCAATGCCAAAGCGTGTCAGAGCCCGAGGTTCAACGACGCTGGTAAACCGTGCTTCGCGCCAGCTCACACCACCATCAAAAGACACATCGACATGCTTGATACGGCCACGACCGGACCAGGCCAGACCCTCAACCCAGAGCTTGCCGGGCTTGGTCAGCGGCTTTTCCGGGCAGGGGTTAGTTAATACCGAGTTGGCTTCCTGTACAAAGGTGAACTCGCGAGCTTTACCACTGGGCAGCAAGTCCGTGTACTTGGAGGTCTCCTCGCGGTGGTACCAGGGCTTGTCGCCAATCTCCAAACGGCGCAACCACTTCACACAGGTGTTTCCTTCCCAGCCGGGGTTGATCAAACGGACCGGGTAACCCTGCTCGGGACGCAAGGCCTCACCATTTTGCGCATACACAATGAGCGCATCGTCCATGGCCTTCTCCATGGGAATGCTGCGGCTCATGTGCGAACCGTCGCTGCCTTCGGCAAGAATCCACTTTGCGCCTTTTTGAACGCCGCACTCCTGCAAGAGTGTCGAGAGCAGCACCCCGGTCCATTCGCAACAGGAAAGCATGCCGTGGGAAAACTGCAATCGATCCATCTGTGCGGCACGCCACTCCATGCCACCGTTTGCGGGACATTCGAGAAAACGGATCATGCTCACTGATGGAAAACGCATGAGATCTTCCATGCTGAAGATCAGCGGACGATCAACCATCCCGTGAATCATTAAACGGTGCTGATTAGGGTCTACATCGGGCAGTCCGGCGTGATAACGCTCAAACACTACACCGCTGGGCGTGATGATGCCCTTGAGATCGGCAAGAGGTGTAAAGCTCACCGAAGCAATCTTGTCGGCCGTCAGCCACTCTACCGTGCGCCGCTGGACATTCGCCTCGTGGGGCGATGGCATACCGTAAGGATTGGTATTTACCGCCGACCCAAGGCTCCGCGTCCATGAGGGCGTGCCCGGAGGCGCCGCCTGCGCCGTTACGCCAGAAGCCGCGCTGGCCAGTCCCGCGCCACCCAGGAGTGCAAGACCATTTTTCAGAAAACTCCGTCTCTCAGAGCCGTTCAGCTTCTCGCTGGACTCGGCAACGGAGCGGACCAACTGGTCTAGCTGCTGTTGTTTTTGCATTATGGCTACCTTTCTTATGTTAGTTGCTGAGAGCGAATCGGTAGTAGACTCGTTCACACCCCACATCAATTAGTATATTATATATTTCGTATATAACAAACCCCGGATTTTTATGGACCTCGAAAAAATGCACAGCTCGGCCTCCGACGTTAGCGATCTGCTGAAGTTGCTGGGGCACCCGGACAGACTGATGGTTCTTTGCCAGTTAAAGTTTGGCGAACAGTCGGTAGGAGAGTTGTCGCGCAACCTCGGCGTCAAGCAATCGCCGCTTTCACAACATCTGGCGCGTATGCGTCACGAGGGCGTAGTGGCCAGTCGGCGTGACGCGCAAACGATGTATTACTCCATTACTGATCAGAAGATTGCGCAGGTCATAGGGGTTTTATATGACCTCTATTGCGCAGTGGATGAGGCGTAAACCGCCGTCCAAACCGCGTCAAAGCACCCCCCTAAGGATCACCAAATGGTGATTTGAACGTAAATATTCGTTTACACCGCGCCAAAATCACAATATCTTAATATTCGAATGTAGCGGAGTGCCTTTGGCATTTACGCTGCGGGGGACAATAACGATAAGACAGAATAAGGAACAAATCATGAGAGCAAATACGCTATTCGCGGGTGGCGCGATCGCGACCGCACTCTTCATCTCTGGCAATGCAGCGGCAACTAACGGGTATTTCACCCACGGCATCGGCACGCACAATAAAGCGCAGGCAGGTGCAGGTACCGCCTCGCCGGAGCAGGCGATTGACGCCGCCAACAACATTGCCTCCGGCGTTTTAGTCGGTGATCGTATGGATCTGGGACTCGCGATATTTTCACCACGGCGCAGCTACGACACTTCGGAAAGCCAGATAAACGGTCAATTCGGCTCCTTCACCGTCAACGCTGACAACGTCGAGAGCGGTAGCGAATACTTCCCTATCCCCTACATCGGTAAGAGCTGGGCGCTGGAGAATGACCGGGCGATAAGTCTGCTGTTTTACGGCCGCGGTGGTATGAACACGGACTACAAGGACGGCAGCGCCACCTTTGACCCCGACGGTCCAGGGCCCGCACCGGTTATGACCCTACCTGGCACTTTCGGCACCGGTAATACCGGCGTCAATCTGAATCAGGCGTTTCTGGAGCTGGGCTACAGCTTCAAAACCGGCGACTTTGCCTTTGGTATTGGCCCGGTTATCGCCATACAGACTTTCGAAATTGAGGGTGTCAGCGCCTTTGGTGGCTTTACTCGCTCCTTTGCGGCAAGCGGCGGCACCCAGCCTCCCACGGGACTGAGCAACAATGGCACTGACTACTCCCTGGGCTATGGCGTCAAGGCAGGCGTCATCTGGGATGCCACAGACACTCTGGACTTCGCGGTGTCTTATCAGTCGCGCATGGAGATGCAGGAGTTCGATGACTACTCCGATCTCTTTGCCAAGCAAGGCTCCTTCGACATCCCCGCCGTAGGCCGGGTCGGTGTGAGCTGGCAGGCCACCGAGCGTCTGAAGCTGCACCTTGATGTTGAGCACGCGCAATACGGCGAGATTGAATCAATCGCTACACCGCTCCAGCGCATATTCGACTGCCCCACAGCAGGTCAGGGTGGCACCAATGTCGAAGCATGCTTTGGAGGCAATCAGGGCGCGGGCTTTGGCTGGAGTGACGTCACCACCTATAAGATCGGTGGCAGTTATGTCCGCGGCGACTCGCCATTTACCTATCGCTTCGGCTACAGCTACGGCGAGCAACCCATCGATGAATCAGCCGTGGTGCTGAACATTCTGGCCCCTGCGACCGTTGAGCAACACTTTACTTTTGGCGTCTCTCGCAAGACCCAAAAGGGCCATGAGTTCAGCGTGGCGTTTATGTACGCGCCAGAAAACACCGTAACGGGTACTAACGCTTTTGATCCCACGCAGACCATAGACTTGACTATGGATCAGTTTGAGATCGAGCTCTCCTGGAGCTGGTAAGGCCTTAAGTCACCAGGACTTTTGGACTGACGGACAGCGGACACCGCCCACTCCACGCGCTGAGTGGGCGGCGCTCGTTTCATTAGAGGAGGGTCAGAACAACTTCTCTTCCATTTGTCTGAACAATCGCCCTGCATTCTTCTGGGCCAACTCATCAAAGGTATCCAGATCGCTATAACTCGACTGATCGATGTTGTAGGCATCGCTAAGATCACCATCGTCATCGAGGATGACCTCGATCTCTTCTCGTAGAAACTCCAGATAGCCCTGGGTGTAATAACGGATGGTGTCGATGTCTGTGGGTCCACCATGACCGGGAATCACGATTTCCGGCTCCAGAGCCGCCATAACATCAAAAGAATCAATCCAGGCGTCCACGTCCGAATCGGGGAAAATACCCAGCAAACGCTCATGAAACGCAATATCTCCCGCGATCAGCAGGCGCTGCTCGGGCAGCCAAACGGATAAGTCGCCCGGAGAGTGAGCGCGACCGAAGCGACGCAGCTCAACGCGCTGCCCCGCCAGATCCAGTACGTAGCTATCGTCGACAGCGACATCCGGCAAGACGACCCGCCCCTCTGTAACCAGGGGCCCCATGCGCTCACGCATTTGCGTAAGGGAGCGCTCTCCGTGGGCCTTGATCTCCTCAATGGCCTGACGTTGCGCGATGATCGGCACACCCTGATCAGACCAGTAGCTGTTACCCAAAAACGCGTGCCCCTGGCCATTCTCGTTGATCACGTAGCGCACGGGTTTATTCGTGCGTTCCTGAATTGCGCGATGTAGCGCCGCCGCAAGCAGGGCGTTGTCTCCACCATTGACCACCACCACGCCGTCTTCGGCAATGATGAAAGAGAGGTTGTTGTTGTGACCAAAGTTTTCCCGCGACGGGGCTTCGGTGGCACCAATAGCAGAAAACACTGAATCGCTTACCTCGGTAATCACCAAATCCGGTTGAGATGACCCCTGATCAGAAGCGAACGGCGGCTGCGCTACCCCCAAAAACGTTGCAATGACGGCAAACAACCAGAGTTTTTGTGACTTTTGCTTTGAGGTATTCATAAATAGTAGATTTACTTAATATTTAAATTTGCTAATATTCTCTCACGCTAATACGACAACGATAAAATAAATAGGGGACAGGTCGTGAATAAAGACTTCATCATTTCATGGAAAGCAGCGGGAATATCTCTGGGCCTGCTGCTCGTGATTGCTACTGCTTTAGTTAAACCGCTGGGGGTATCCTCTCAGTTTGTGGTGACCGATGGGATGGTTGCCCATCAGGTAGCGCCAGAATTCGCGGAATCCAACACCTATCTTGCAAAATACGGCGAGAAAGACAACTGGGGCGTCGGTTACGGTTGGATGTTGGTTTTCGGCATGGTTGTCGGGGGCGGTGTCACCGCTCAACTACTGCGCCGGCGCCAACCCGATGCGGACAAGGGCTCTATGCCTGAACTCTGGAAAGCGACCTTTGGCCCATCCAAGGCAAAACGTTATCTGGCTTCTTTCTTTGGCGGCGTACTCCTTTTGTTTGGCGCACGTCTGGCCGGGGGTTGCACCAGTGGCCATATGATAAGCGGCATCTCCCAGCTCGCTCTCAGCTCCTTCATTTTTGGCGTCATCACCTTTGTATCAGCAATACTGATGGCTAAATTGCTCTATCGCGGGAGAGCGTAATGAGTACTCTGATTATCGGTTTTTTGATCGGCTGCGCGTTCGGCGCGATCTTGTACCTCGGCGGCGCGACGAGCTATCGCCGCATTTTAGGCACCCTTTTGCTCAAGGATATGTGGATCATCAAGCTGATGATGACTGCAATTGGTGTCGGCTCTCTGGGTATCTATCTGCTCGATATGGGCGGCCTGGCGAATATGTCGGTTAAACCTGCCTATCTTTGGGGCATTGCTGCCGGCGGCGCGATCTTCGGCATTGGCTGGGCGGTAGCCGGTTACTGTCCAGGAACCTGCGTGGTGGGTAGTGCTGAGGGTAAGAAGGACGCTATTTTCACACTACTGGGTGCGCTTGCTGGTGCCTTTTTGTTCTCCCTGGCCTTCCCGCTGCTGGAATCGACCCTGATTCAACCGGCCAACTTCGGCGCGGTGACCTTGGAGTCACTGTTGGGCATTAACGGTATCTATATCGCTTTGCCTTTCAGCATTGCTCTCCTGTTTTTGGCCTTTTTTGTTCTTAAAGACCGCTACGACTAAGCGATAGATTGGCGCGGACAATTTGTTGCCGCGCCTTCCTTTCCATCGCTCTCTGATCACAGTAGGCTGACTCGCTAATCTGAATGCGAGTTTCAGCCTCTTATGGATCAATCTGTTCTCTACACCATGGCCGCCGTGCTGGTACTCGGCGTAGGGGCCCAGTGGTTAGCCTGGCGCTTAAAGCTCCCCTCTATTCTGCCTCTGCTGGCGCTCGGCATTCTCGCAGGACCGGCAACAGGACTCCTTAATCCCGACGAAATGTTCGGGCCGATTTTGTTCCCCATGGTCTCTCTGGGCGTTGCCCTCGTGCTGTTCGAAGGCGGTATGACGCTCCGATTTAGGGACATTCGAGGACACGGTGCTGTAGTCACTAATCTGGTCAGCTGGGGTGCGGTTCTTAACTGGCTGTTGATCGCCGCCGGCGCGCACTACCTGGCAGGGCTCTCAGGTGACATCGCCATGCTGTTTGCCGCGCTGATGATCGTCACCGGCCCTACCGTGATTAATCCGCTTCTGCGCACAATGCGTGCAGAAAACAGCGTCAGTCAGGTGCTCCGCTGGGAAGGCATCATGATCGATCCGGTCGGGGCGCTGATAGCCGTGCTGGTGTTTCAGTACTTGCTCACCGGGCAAAACTCTCTCCTGCTGTTTGCCGAAAGTGTTGCCACGGGAACCATCCTGGGCCTGGCCGGTGCAAGCAGTTTGGGCCTTGTCCTCCGCCGCCATTGGGTTCCGGAGTACCTGCTTAACGTCCTCACCCTCGCCTGGGTGGTTATGATTTTTGCGGTCAGCGATGCCTTCGTCCACGAGTCAGGACTCCTCGCAGTGACAATAATGGGGGTTTGGCTGGGCAATATGCGCAACGTAGCCGTGAACGAAATCCTGAGTTTTAAAGAGAGTCTCTCGGTCCTGATTATCTCGATGCTCTTTGTGGTGCTGGGCGCCCGAGTTGATCCGGCGGAAATCATCGCTACAGGCTGGCAGGGAATCATTATCCTATTGATAATCCTCGCGGCACGGCCGTTGGTCGTATGGTTGGCCACCATACGCAGCGGCTATCGCTGGCAGCAAAAAGCACTGATTTCCTGGGTCGCACCTCGCGGTATCGTCGCAGCCGCCGTGTCCTCATTGTTTGCGATTCGCCTGGAAGATTCTGGGCATGAAGGTGCCTCGACCCTGGTCGCCCTCACCTTTATGGTCATTCTCGCGACCGTGGTACTGCAAAGCTTTAGCGCGCGACGCGTAACCGCTGCGCTGGGACTCGCCGAGGCTGAACCCAATGGCGTGTTGTTCGTTGGAGCAAACAGCGTGGCAAGAGCCATCGCGCAAGCGCTTCAGGATCAAGGTTATCGCGTAAAACTTGCAGACACGTCTTATGAAGAAATCCGCGCCGCGCGCATGGCGGGTTTCGAGGTTTATTACGGCGATCCCATCTCTTCTCACGCCGATCAGTATCTTGAACTCTCTGGTATCGGACGCCTGTTTGCAGTGAGCCGGCGTTCGCGGTGGAACACCCTAGCCTGCATGAAGTTTCGTGGCGAGTTTGGCCACCAGCGCGTCTTCAGTCTTCGCAACAGTGAAGATCGTCACGAAACCGAGCGCTCACGCATCGCCGATGAGTACGCTCCTCCCCGTTTGTTTAACCAGGATGTCACGTTTGAAAAGCTCGCCAGCCTCCTAGCAGGGGGTGCAGAAATAAAAACGATTCGTTTGGGAGACGACTTCAGTCTTGAGGACTATAAGCGGGAAAACGGCGCAAAATTGATTCCACTCTTCAGCCTGGGTGACAAGCAGAAGCTGCGGGTAATCAATGATCCGGAGTCCATTGCCGAGCAAACGGGCACCCAACGTCTCATTGCCGTGGTTTGGAAAAACTCTGAACCATCGACGTCAGAAAAGAGCGGAGGCGCGTAGAGCGCAAGGCGCGCAAACTAATTTCATCCAGGGATTGTGCGCGCTCCGCGATTGCAGTAGTTTAGCCAGGACCTCTACGAGTAGGAACGCATGCAGGCGATCCTCAAGTTGGACCTGGCAGGACAACCCCGCGGATGGTTGTCACTCCACGAAGCCATATCGGCCTATGCCCGAGGCGACGTTGTCTACGGCATTGGGGATGTCTTGCCTCCGGTGTTTGGTGGCGTCCAGCGACTCTCCGGGCAACGCTCCCGCATCGACCTACAGCCCATCATTGCGCTTCAGGGTCGTATCGTTCAGGGATTCACCCCGCCCCTTTGTAATCGCACGCTGTTTCGACGGGATGATCATCGCTGTCTGTATTGCGGCACTCAGCACAGCCGATCAGATCTAACTCGGGATCATGTCATGCCCGTATCGCGGGGCGGCCGAGATCGCTGGGAGAATGTGGTCGCTGCCTGCAAACGCTGTAATTGGCAAAAAGACAACAACACGCCTGAAGAAGCGGGCATGCCGTTGCTAGCCATTCCATTCCGACCCAACACCTACGAATGGCACTATCTGGCCAAAGATCGAATTCTCGCGGATCAGATGCAATACCTGTCCCAACAATTTAAAGCCCCTCGTGCCTGGGCTAACTAAGCAGGACTAGCCTCGAAAGTATCGCTGCGGTACCAGCGGCATTTTGCACACCTCTACCGGCAGCTCTTTACCGCGAACGTCAACACTTAAGGCTGTATCGATCGCCGTATAACCACTTTCCACAAAAGCCATGGCAATAGGCGCATCCACTGTTGCGGCGTAAGCCCCGGACGTGATCATGCCCACCACCTCCCCCGCTGCGTTCAACACATCTTGCCCTTCTCGCACGGGTCGTTTACCCAGGACCCGGATGCCCACTCGGGCGCGGCTCGTTCCCTCGCTTAACTCCAGACCGATGCGCTCAGCTCCCGGATAACCTCCGGCGCGAGCTCCCCCGGGACGGCGAGACTTACTTATGGACCAATTCAATTTCGCCTCGATGGGTGAGATCGACGGCGACAGCTCGTGCCCATAAAGACACAGCCCCGACTCCAAACGGAGAGAATCCCGGGCACCCAAGCCCACGGGCGCGGCATCTTCGTGCTGCAAGAGCTTTCTGGCCAAAGTCTCTGTGTGCTCCCCGGCCACTGACAATTCATAGCCATCCTCTCCGGTGTACCCAGAGCATGTCACGTACAAAGGAATGCCATCCAATTCGCAATGCACACCCCGGAGAAACACCAGGTCTGCGGCCTCGGGCAGCAACTCGCCCAATACTTCTCTGGCCTGCGGGCCCTGTAGG
>NZ_CBFIIF010000024.1:0-44303 GCF_965662665.1 Congregibacter sp.
CGGTCGCTGTGGGAACAGAGATTTTGGGCATCGTACCGGGGCGGGTATCCACTGAAGTGGATGCCCGGCTATCTTTTGATCGCGAAGGGACCATAGAACGAGCTCACCGACTCATCAACCTGTATGAAGAAGCGGGCATATCCCGGGATCGTATTTTGATCAAAACGGCATCAACCTGGGAGGGCATCAGTGCCGCAAAGCAGCTGGAAAAGGATGGTATTCAGTGCAATCTTACTCTGCTCTTCGGCTTTGCTCAGGCTCAGGCCTGCGCGGATGCCGGGGCATTTCTTATCTCGCCTTTCGTGGGCCGGATACTGGATTGGTACAAGGCAAACACCGATCTGCAAGTGCAGCGCGGCGAAGACGATCCCGGCGTTCAATCAGTAAAACGTATTTACGATTACTACAAGCAGCATGACTATGGCACCGTCGTCATGGGTGCCAGCTTTCGAAACTGCGGGGAGATCGAAGCCCTGGCAGGCTGTGATCGCCTGACTATCAGTCCCGCGTTACTCGAGGAACTTGCCAGCGACAGTAGTGAGCTGGAGCGAAAGTTGGCTCCGGGCAGCGCCAACAGCGATGACGCTAAAACCACCCTAAGCGAAGCGGCATTCCGACTGGCAGTGAATGAAGACGCCATGGTTACCGAAAAACTCGCTGAAGGGATCCGCAATTTCATTGCCGACCAGCGGCGCCTAGAAACGCTGGTCAGCGATCTATGATCGGCGTCCTGAAAAAACTCTTTCTGGAGGATTCGCAGGAAAACCCGCACAACGCCGACGAAGTCAGGCGCATCGCCACGGCAGCCTTGCTCATTGAGGTCGCCCGTGCGGACTTCGCTCAAGACGCCGAAGAAGAAGCCGCGATGGCCCGGCTACTCGTAGACACGCTCTCTTTAGACAAAGACACGGTAGATGAGTTACTCAAGGACGCCAGCAAGGTTGTGGACAAAGCCACATCGCTCTACGAGTTCACTCGCCTGGTTAATGATCATTACGACTATGAAGAAAAGTGTCAGCTCATTAACTCGATGTGGCTAGTCGCCTACGCCGATAAGTCGCTGAGTAAGTACGAAGAACATTTGATTCGCCGGGCGTCCGAGCTCATATACGTGACCCACGAAGACTTCATCCGCGGAAAAATTGCAGCGAGTAAGGCCTGATATTCGAGCTCAGTGACGCTCCAGCGTGGCGACGAGCTCACTGAAACGATCACGATTCTCTGAAGAAACATCCATCAAGGTGCGATGTGCCTCCAGTACCTTCTGTCGAACATCATCTTCACTGCCAGGGATCATGGGGATGCTTTGACCAGCCCCCGATGCACAACATGTCTTTTCGTGCATCTCGAACAAGCGGTTGAGCCCCATGCTGCCAAGCAGTCGGTTAATACCCGCATCACAGCAGTAGATCGCGGGGCGAAAATCAAAACGCTCGTGCACGGTCATGGCCAGCTTGGCAAGCTGCCCGAGTGTCGTACTATCGACCCCCTCAACGTCACACAGGTCCACCCAAACACTACAAAATTCGGGGTCGTTCAACATGCCATCGACATAGTCTTCGATGGACGCACAAAGCGTTAAACGGACGTCGCCCACAAGCCGCAGGACGTAGGCCCCGTGCTCGCTGGCTGCAAGTACCTGCCCTTCACTCATTGGCTCACTCGCTTGCTGACAAACAGCGCTGCTATGTCATCGGGTGCAGTCTCAACGCTATCTAATCCCAATTGAGAAACCAACTCCTGTGGCGTCTCTGCTGTTTTTGAGAAGACATCCAGAAAAAAAGCTTCCTTCTCGACAAGATTCTTGGGCGGCAGCGTTTCAAGAATGCCATCGGAGAACAACGCCAGCATAAAGGCATCGGGAAGTTCGATACTGTGCTCGTTGTATCTGGCATCCGGCATCATTCCTACCGCGTTGCCTTCGCCTTCGAGGTATACGGCTCCGGCATCAGACACCAGAACAGGCAGTGGGAGGTGTCCTGCTACGCTGTACTGCAGGGTGTTTTCGAGTTGATCCAGCACACCCACAACTATGGTCGCGTATTTACCCACATCCAACTCCAGGAGCTCCTGATTCGCCAGCGTCAACATTGCCACTGGACCCAGAATTGTATTGTCGTTGCGACGCAGATAATCCGAACGTTTGCGGGCGAACAGGTTTTTCAGAAGCACTGTCGTAAACGCCGAGGAACTGCCGTGACCGGAAACATCAGCCATAAAAAACACGACGTAGTGATCATCAACGGTAAAGTAATCGGTGAAATCACCGCTCAAATACAGTGAAGGAATGATCGTGTGGCTGAACATATAGTCACTAACGAGCATGGGTGAGCTAGGCAACATCCGCATTTGCACCTGGCGACCGGCCTGCTGATCTTTCTCGAGAACGCGCACCGTGTTTTTTAGTTCACGGTTCGCCGCTTCGAGATCCTGACGCGAGCGCCGAAGTTCGCGGCTCATAGAGCGCAATCGAACACAGCGCTCCATCGATGCCAGCAGGGCCTCGGGGTCCTCCAGGGGTGTGGCAAAGAAGTCATTTGCCCCCAGTCTCAGTGCGCGCATCATGCTTGCGGAGCGGGACTCGTTACTGAACATCATCACCGGAACTTGAATATTCAGCTCTCGAAGGCTTGCACCCTCCTCGGCCCAGGCTTCAGGAGTCGCCTTCACATCACAGAGCACGACATCCCAATCGCTGGCCTCGCCAAGGGCAGCGCTAAAAGAGTCGAGAGAGTTTGCTACGGAAGTGGTAAAGCCGGCAGTAGAAGCCAGTTCAGCAAGGGTGCTGCCCCGGTTCAGATCGTCGTCAATGACCAGTACCTTACCGCTATAGGCCATTCAGGGTTACTTCTTCAAGATAATTAGCGGAACCCTACGCCTGCAACCAAGCACAGGCAACAGAGGTTTTAAGCTTTGAGGAGGAATTCACAATTTTGAGTCTTTGCGGGGCGCCCCAAAGATCAAAAACCCTAAAATTCCTGGTCCCAGGCGTCTTCAAAATCCGAAAAGTCATCCTGTAATTCGCCATCATTCACAAAAGCCGCACGCTGTTGAAGATAAGCATCCCGGACAAATATGTAGCGATCCCCGGAGATCAACTCATCCGAACCCAGCAATCTGGCTCGCCCATGAACTAATTCAAGGCCCCAAATCGAATTACGAACACTGCGGTTATCAACGTAGGGGGGTACGGAAAGCGCAAAGGTATCGACCAAAGTTCCGGTTCCGCTGCGGAACGTTCGCGGTCCAAACAGGGGCAACATCACGTAAGGCCCCTCGGGGACGCCCCAGAGTGCCAGGGTTTGTCCGAAGTCCGTCCGATACGGTCGGATTCCCAGGGGGGTAGCCACATCAAACAATCCGGCGACTCCCAAGGTGGAATTGACGATAAATCGACCGCCGCTCTGCGTGGCGCCTTCCCAGCGCCACTGAAGCACGGCATTAAGCGTACTGGTGACGTCATAGAGATTGGCGAAAAAGTTGCTCACGCCCCTTTGAGCGGGCGCAGGCATTATAAAGTCATAGCCCTTGGCGACCGGGCGTAGCGCCCAACGGTCAAGGACATCATTAAAGGCAAAAACCGGTCGGTTTATCACCTCCAAGGGGTCATCTTTTGCTTGTAAAGCCGGTGCCAGCAGAAGACTCAGGCCGAATGCACAGCACAGCACGACACGTCGCCAGGGCTCAGCACTGGCGAGGTAGCAAAGACGCCCAAGCAAGGTACTTGCCTGAAAATCTAAATGTGCACCACGATCGTTGATAATCGTCAGTCCCTTCTAAAACAAACCGCCTAAACAACACCCAATCGCCGCCCCTCTCAGAACACTGATTCCGGCCTCAATCTACGGCTTATACGGTGGGAATCGACAGAGCGATTATGCCAGCCTCGTTAAACTCTTTCAGCTGTGTCCAACCAAAGCCCTGAAGCTGGTCGCTGGACATACCCCACTCTATCGCAAGGCGGTGTAACAACTCAGCTACCGAGTTATCTCCCCCATCGCGGACCTCTTGAATAAGACGCGCGGATCCCGGACTTAATTCCATGAATTGCACGCGATTGTCACGGTCGCGGTATACCAGCAGATAAGCGGGATCGCCAGCGCTCTCTGGCTGAAAAGAGCTTCCTATGCGGTGAACAGGGTACACATAGCTCCCCAGACGCGCTGTGGTCGCTAAGCTTGCCACGACATCCGAGAGGTTTTCCTCAGGATCTGAAGTCCATAGCGGGGGCACCTGTCCTCGAGCAACATCGACCGCCAGCTCCAACCACTCATAGTGCGCGAGTTCAGCCTCAAAGGGCCGCAACTCGCCCGCAGGCATGGCCTGTAAAAAGGTCAAATACTCTTCGCTGATCCTTAAAAACAGCGGCGTCTTACAATGGTGTGTCTGGATAAAAGCGCGCACCCGCGCCTCCCAGGCCTTTTCGTCATAGAGACTGCGCAAGATCGGAAACGCAGAACTGATAAAGCCCTCGATGTTGCGGTACACCAGGTCGCGATAAATCTGTAAGCGCCTCTCCTCTATGCCAGCAGGTGGCGCCAAGCCCTCGGGATCCCGCAAATAGGCGGCCATCTCCCGCTGCGCTTGATGCATCCCGGCACTCACAAACTCACCTTTTGCGCAGGCAGATCGCGACGCTGCTGCGCACTGCGAATCTGTTCAATCTCGCTGAGCAGGGTATCCAATGCGGGGAAGTTAAAGTCACGCTCAAGCAAGGTCGGCAAGGCCCCCACCCGGGCGTAGGCTTCATCAAGCAGCGCCCAGACCGGGTCTATGACATCGGTGCCATGAGTGTCCACCTTCAGATCCTCAGCCTCATCGTAATGTCCCGCGATGTGTAAATAGCGCACGGCATGTAAGGGAAGAGCTTCCATGAAGGCGACAGGCTCATAACGATGATTAATACTGTTCACGTAGACGTTATTTACGTCCAATAGCAGCTCGCAACCGGATTCCTCGACGATCGCATTGATAAACGTCGCCTCATCGAGTTCTCGGTGGGCCTGCGCGTAATAAGACGCGTTTTCGAGGACCAAGGGCATGCCTAAAAAGTCCTGTACCACCTGTATACGCTGGCTCACATAGCGCACGGCTTCGTCGGTAAACGGTATGGGGAGCAAATCGTATAAGTGACCATCTGCCGCACAGTAGGTTAGGTGCTCACTATAAATGGGGACGTCAAAGCGTCTAATCAGGTCCGCGACCCCCTCAAGCAAGTTCATGTCCAAGGGATCAGGCCCCCCGATGTCCAGCGATAAACCGTGCATCACAAAGGGAAAGCGCTCGCCGAGGGTGCTAAGCCCATCAGAGAACCGGCCGCCAACGCCGATCCAGTTTTCCGGGGCCAATTCCAAAAAATCTACGGCACCCTCCTGCATAGACAACAACGGGCCCATAAGGGCCCGTCGAAGTCCCAGACCCGCACCCAGCGGGTCCTTTGATGGGGTATCAGACACTGTACTTAGGCACCGCCGCACTTGCCTTCGCCGCACTTGCCTTCGGACTCAGTCTTGTCGCCGCCACACTTGCCTTCGGATTCAGTCTTGTCACCGCCACACTTGCCTTCACCTTCTGACTTCTCGGCGCCGCACTTGCCTTCACCACACTTGCCTTCGCCTTCGCTCTTCTCACCGCCACATTTACCTTCACCGCACTTGCCTTCACCGTGATGATTGTAGGATGCCAGATCGTAGCCGCTGCTGAGCTGTTGAGTGCCGAAGGGGTTTACTTCCGCAGAGGCCATGGGCGCAATTGCAGAAGCGAGAAAAGCAGCGCCGAGAGCTGCAGCTAAGGGAGTCTTTGAGTTTGCCATGCTATTTATCCTCAGTACTAAATCGTTGTCATAATCGGGTTCGGTATCGTGTTTTATGAGTATTTCATTTTCATCACACTCGCCTAATCAGACTGGCTTGTCCTGACTTAGTTTCTCCCGCTGCAGACATTTAAATGGGAATATTTACTATTCCTCGGGTATGCGACCCGATGTTTTTTGGTACCAGTTATCAACCAGTGTCCACTGCGCCGCCAGGCGTTTCACAGACACAGGCCGAGAGGTTCCCAGGTGCTGCGCAAACAGAGAAACCCGAAGTTCCTGGAGCATGATTTGGAAGCTATACAGAGATGGGGACAGCTGCGCGGCGCCCGGCAGCTGTTTTAACAATTCCAGCATGGGCGCTTCTAATGAAGCCAGCGTGGCTTGATGCTCCTGATCCCGTCGATAGTTTGCCGCAAGACGCTCAGCTCGAACGACCATCGCCTTGGCGTATCTCGGGTAGTGCCGAAGATCTTCGCTGGCTAGCCCTAACAGGCCGGCGCGGCTCAAAAGATATTTTCGCTGCGCCACAATATCCTGTTTCGCTTCACTGTACTGACCCTGGTAACGCTGGAGTAACTGGATCGCGTCGACCATCGCGACCAGAGTGTTCTTCAACTGTCCCTCCAAGTCGTTGGCGACGCTCACAGCAGTGCGCGCTAGCTGCTGGCTTGCGGCCTGGAACTCTTCTTTTGTGCGACAGTCCCCTTCTAGCTGGCCAGAAGCATTGAGCGCAAGCGTTGGAAGCACCTCATCCAGCAATGCGTCTCGAGAAATCCCTAGAGCTGCAAACAGTAAAGCCGCTGCATTATCTTTCAAAAATCGCTTGCGAAGATCACGAAACAGCGGTTTGGCTGACAGCATCAACAGTCGAGCGAGGCCTCGTCGCTGGGCCAAGCGTGCCTCTCCGGGGTAATCGAACAAGGCAACGCTGACACTGTCACCTGCATCGTCGAGCGCGGGGTAGGCCAGGATGTTTACTCCGGCCTGTCGAAAACTGTAGTCGCGCTGCAAGTCGGGAAAGTCCCAACTAAGCAAACCTGAGCGCGCGGGGGAGTTACCGTCCGGGGTCGTCAGTTTCTGTCTTGTGGCCTCCTGAAACTCACCGATCAATCGCTCTACGTCCCGACCCTGAGCCAACAGCTTGCCCTTCTCATCGACCACGCGAAGGTTGATACGGTAGTAGTCATCAACCTCGGTGTCTGGCCACTCGTCGGGTGCTATCGCTGGCCCGCCCGCCTGCTTTAATGCGCTACCCAAGGCTTCGGTCAAGGAACGATCGGCGGGCTCCATCATTGTCAGCGCCCGATCGACCCAGTCAGGCACGGGAACGAGCTGCTTGCGCAGGGCTTTGGGCAAGCCCTTCACCAGTACTACGCATTTCTCCCGAAGCACGCCGGGCACCAACCATTGCAAACGAAACCGGGGAAGCCGATTGAGCAATGCCACGGGTACTGTGATGGAAACACCGTCGGCATCTTTACCGGGAGAAAACTGGTAGCTCAGTCGATAGCTTTGGCCTTCCCAATCGAGGCGATCGGGAAACTCATCAGTGAGCGCGCCGGGATCTCGTGTGAGCAGCTGTTCCCGACGTAGCTTCAACAACTGACCACGATTTTCATCTTCTTTAATCCACGCCACGAGAGACGTCGTGTTGGTCGCATTGGCAGGCAGGCATTCATCATAAAAACGAAACAGTGTGTCCTCATCGACCAGCAAGTCGCGGCGACGGGCTCTGGATTCGAGATCCTCAACTTCCCGTTGCAAACGCAAGTTGTGCTTCAGAAACGCCGGAGGCTTAGACCAGCGTCCAGCGATGAGGGCTTCGCGAATCAAAATCTCCCGACACAAGACGGGGTCAATTTTGGCGTAGTGCACCGCCACTCGATCGCTAATGGTCAACCCGAACAGGGTTGTCCGACGCCAGGCCACCACGCGGCCCTGCTCTCGCCGCCAGCGGGGTTCGTAATACTGATGCTTTAACAGTGAGGGATTGACCTGCATCAACCATTGCGACTCGATGGCAGCGGCCGTTCGGGCATATACCCTTTGGGTCTCTACGATCTCACCAGCAACCAACCACTTCGGCGGTTTTTTATACACTGCCGAGCCGGGAAACAACTGCAAACGCCGGTTGCGCGTCGCCAGATACTCCCGCTTCTCGTCCTGCTGTGCGATGTTGCCTAGCAAACCGCTGAGCAGTGCACGATGCACACCCGGGTAATCAGTCTCCTGGGCTACGTTAAGCGCAGGTTTAAGGCCCTGGGAGCGACAGGCAATACTGATCTGACGATGAACATCCCGCCATTCGCGCATGCGCAACCACGACAGATACTCGCGTTTGCACAGCTTTCGCAGCTTGTTTTCACTGAGTGTCTGGCGCTGTTCTTCGTAGTAGCGCCAAAGATTCAACAAGCTCATAAAGTCCGAACGAGGGTCAGCAAAACGCGCATGGGATTGGTCTGCCTGCGCCTGACGATCCGTTGGGCGTTCGCGAGGATCCTGAATCGACAATGCACTGGCAATCACCAGCATTTCAGGCAAAACAGAAAAGTCCTGTGCCGCAAGAACCATGCGAGACAGTGCAGGATCAATGGGAAACGCCGCCATACGACGCCCCAGCCGGGTTAGCTGCTCCGCCTGGTTGACCGCCCCCAACTCATCCAGCAGCCGATAGCCATCGCGAATCAGGCGAGCATCCGGAGGCTCCAAGAACGGAAACTTCGTGATATCCCCCAAGCCCAACTGCAGCATCTGCAAGACCACCACGGCAAGATTACTGCGTTTGATCTCCGGGTCTGTAAACTCGGGCCGGTTGAGGTAGTCCTCCTCCGTGTACAAACGCAGACAGACCCCCGGGCCTACGCGTCCACAGCGACCGCGGCGCTGATCGGCGCTGGCTTGAGATACAGGTTCGATGGGCAAACGTTGCACACGGGTGCGATAGGAATAACGGCTAATCCTTGCCTCACCGGGATCGATAACAAACCGGATACCCGGTACCGTTACTGAGGTCTCTGCCACATTCGTAGACAGGACCACCCGCAAGCCACGGGAACTGCTGCGACCAAAGACTCTCGCCTGCTCGCCCTGGCTCAAACGTGCGTAAAGCGGCAGCACATCCAGACCCGCTGCACCGCGCAGCTGCCGTGCGACATCACGAATATCTCTCTCGCCCGACAAGAACACCAGCATGTCCCCCGGGTCACCGTGAATCCCTGCCTGCACCTCCCTCACAACCGTCGCAACCTGGCGCAATAGATCTTCGGAATCACTGCTGTCGCGAGGCAGATAATGCGTAGTTACCGGGTAGCTTCGCCCCGAGACTTCTATGACCGGAGCATCACCAAAGTGCTCGGAGAACCGCTGAACGTCGATCGTGGCGCTCGTCACCAACACCTTTAAACCCGGACGCTTGGGCAGGAGGCGTTTCAGGTACCCCAGAATAAAGTCGATATTGAGACTGCGCTCGTGGGCCTCATCAATAATCAGCGTGTCGTACTGCCGCAGCTCTCGATCCCGCTGCAATTCACTCAGTAAAATGCCGTCGGTCATAAGCTTGACGGCAGTCCGCTCCCCCAA
Organism: Congregibacter sp.; assembly: GCF_965662665.1. Classification (NCBI taxonomy): domain Bacteria; kingdom Pseudomonadati; phylum Pseudomonadota; class Gammaproteobacteria; order Cellvibrionales; family Halieaceae; genus Congregibacter; species Congregibacter sp. The sequence goes on from NZ_CBFIIF010000024.1 coordinate 9,395, forward strand.
ATATTCCTGGAATCGGACTTGATAACCCACGAGTTCGCCCAGGGGCTGGCCCACTTCGTCGGCGATACGCTGCGCGACCGTGCGGGCAGCCAATCGGCGAGGCTGCGTATGTCCGATACGCTGTAGTCGACCCCGACCGAGTTCAAGGCAAATCTTGGGAAGTTGAGTCGTTTTACCAGAGCCGGTCTCCCCCGCCACGATGACCACCTGATGATCCCGCAGCGCGTCGGCTATCTCCTGGCGATGTTCGGCGACCGGCAACTCCGCGGGATAACTGAGCGGGGGTATCTCCCGAGGCTCTTGTGCCTTATTCGAGGCACTCATGCGCACAGACCTCGCCAGAGATCCCGGTCACGGGGTACTCTTGTCACTGCAGGGAGCAGATCCATACATGGCGTAATGAGCGAAATCAAGCTGAAGAACGAGGCCTCACATTGAACACTGAAACTAGTTTTAGTTACGACCAACTTCGCGAAGGCCAACAGTGCGAAGTAACGCGCGCCCTGCTGGGAGAAGACATCGACGCGTTTGCCCACGCCAGTGGTGATCATAATCCGCTGCATACCGATGCGGAGTTTGCGCGCGCAGCGGGGTTTGATGACCGAATCGCTCACGGCATGCTGCTGGCAAGTTGGATATCGGCGAGTCTCGCCCATGAACTGCCGGGACGGGGCACCATCTATCTCCGCCAAAGCCTCGAATTTCGGCAACCCGCACTGCCCGGTGACTCTCTGACCATTCGCTTGACCGTGAGCGAGAAGAAGCGCCGGGGTCGAGTGATCATCGATTGCAAGGTATGCCATGAAGACGGTCGCGAGTTACTACGGGGAAGTGCCGAGGTGATTGCGCCAAGCTAAGCACGCGCAACGGCGCCTCTGGCAAGGTGCACCTCAGCCGGCAGCAGACTCCGTGCCCGCCTTTTCAGTCTGTTCGAACTGCGAAGGATCCAGATACATCAGCTGCAGCTCCACATTCGGTCCACCGCGCCCTGAATCGGCACCCAGTACCATCACACTAGGTTTGCCGTCCTCCGAGGTAAGCGCTGTTATACCAAACATCACCGAGCCTTCGTTCGTTTCATTGGCGTAGGACCGCAGCGACTGAGGGTCTTTGACGGCATCAGCGATACCGGCTAGCAACATGGTCAAGCCCGTGCGAAAGCTGGTGAAATTCAGTCGCCCCTGATAGTGCTCATGGTTCAGGCTTAGATCAAATCGGACCATGCTGCCGTCTTCCATGCGCAGATTCGTGAGCGCAACGACTTTCTGCTCCTCGAGGTCACGATACAAGCTCTTTGCCTCTGTTCGGCTAGGCTCGATAAGCGCCTTATGGAGAAGATTTACGGCCACGGTAAGAAACTTATCGGTGGGCAGGCTTTTGCGTTGGGTATTTTCTGACATAAGTATTCCGCGGATTTAGCTAACAGCCCGCGAAGTCTACCGATTGCCCCATCTGCTGGCCAGCGACACGCCCTTAAAATGCGCAAAAGCGACAAAGAGCTGAGTCGCGCAGTTTGCTATGCTCCAGCTTTCAATTGTGGATCTAGAGGGCTACTGGCGAGGGCATGTCCAAGTCAACTTCGACCATTGCAGGCTTAATCGAGCCCATGGGTGCTGTCGCGCGAGCTGCGTTGCTGATCTCGCTGTGGTTTTTCGCGCTCGGCTGTAATGTGGCCTCAGCACAAAGCGAACCTGCCGCCGATAGCGATGCCGATCGCCTCCGTGGCTTGTTGCTACGTTATCAAAGCGCCGACGAAACCAAAGCCTCAGAGAAAGCTTTGGATGAGGAAACATGGCCCTCAGACCCCCTGCCCAGCGAGTCTGAGCTCGCAGCCGCCCTCAATGCTCCCTACTCAGTAGAAAAAGTTCTCCTCAGAGCTGACGAATTACCTCAGCTGCTCGCCGCTGTTGAATCCAGACTTTCGAACCAGAGCATTGCGGATCGTCGCAATGATGCGTCGCTCATAGGCACGATACAGATCCGTCAGCGAGGGACCTTGGTCGGCAGTAGCACCTACAGCTTGAAGCACATCGGTAAACACCAATTTCTGGGACAGACAGAACTGGGCCAGGGACGCAATATATTGGGCGTCGCAGACTCTCAATGGGAAGTTGAACTACCTGCAACGAAGAGCCCGGAGCGATATCTGCTTGTGCTCATAGCGCCACCCCGGCAGGACTGGGAGTTACACCTTGTACCGGCCAGCAGCGCCACTGCCCTGGGTAATGACGTCCCGCAGTGGCTCAGGGAACCATCCACTGAAGCCAGCGCTGAACCGTGATTCGCGCTCAGGGTCCCCTGCGAACCATGGAACCCGCCCAACTCGAATGGTCGGAACTCGGTGAGCCTCGCTCCCTGCGTTACGATGATTGCTACTTCAGCGCTGAGGACGGCATTGCCGAATCTCAGTACGTATTTATCGAAGGTAGCAAGCTTAAGGAACGCCTGAGTAGTAACGCCGCCTCCCTGTTCACCATTGGAGAACTGGGGTTCGGAACCGGCCTGAATTTCCTGTTGAGCTGGCAGAGTTTTAATCAGTACGCGGCAGCCAACACGCGGTTGCATTTTTGGAGTGTTGATCGTCACCCCCTGAACCGCGAGGCCCTCGAGAGAGCACTGCAACGCTGGCCCCAGCTCGCCGACCTGGCCGAGGAGTTGCTTGAGGTCTACCCTCCTCCCTTGCCGGGCGTGCATCGACGCATCCTCGCCGGGGGGCGCGTCACCTTGGACTTTGTCTGGGCCGACGCGGAAGACGCCCTGTGCGAACTGTCCGGACTCGAAATGCCACTTGTGGACGCTTGGTACCTAGATGGCTTCGCACCAAAACACAATGAGTCTATGTGGACGCCCGAACTCTACGCACACATGATTGCCGCCAGCAGACCGTCGGCGACGCTTGCCACCTATAGTGCCTCAGGCAGCGTGCGCAGGGATCTTAGTGCCGCAGGGTTCTCTATGAGCAAACGCCCGGGATTCGGCCGCAAACGTGAATGCCTGCAGGGCACAATGGAATCGCCGATGCGACCCGGCAGTGTGGCGCCCTCCATCACGCCCTGGGACCTCAACACATCGCCCCGAGCAGCGCAGGCGCAATCGGCATTAGTCATTGGCGCAGGGCTGGCGGGAGCGCATGTGGCTGCGGCTCTCGCGCGCCGCGGCATGACAGTCACCGTTCTCGATGAGAGCGTGACCGCCGGAGGAGGTTCCGGAAACGCACAGGGCGTATTGTTTACACGCCTTTCCCATGAACGCTCTATTCTGGGCGAGTTTTCACTGCTCGCCTTTCTCTTTGCGCGAGAACTCTATCGCGAGATGTTCGAAGACGGGACCCTCTCGGAGGGCGTCGATGGCGCCCTATCCGGCTGCATACAGACCGATACACCCCGGGGAGATGGATCAAGTCTTTCGTCGGCGTTACAGGGACTCGAAGCCGTGGCAGAGGCGGTGAGCATTGAAAGAGTCGACACTCTATTAGGCGCGTCCTGTGGCTCGGCGGGACTTTGGCAGCCCGGCTCAGGTTGGCTGGCACCGCCTGCAGTATGCCGTGCACTCTTGGCTCGAGAACACATTACTCTGCGGGAAAACTGCGGCGCCTTATCAGTTAGCTTCACCCCCGATGGCAAATGGGAAGCCCGAGATACTGCAGGCGTACTCCACGGCGCCGCGCCCATACTTGTGCTTGCCACGGGCCCGGCGGCGCGAAAATTAGCGCAGACGCGAGACCTCCCCCTACGCGTCGTGCGCGGTCAAACCACTCAGATACCTACACCGGTTGAGCAGCCCCTGCTGACAAGCTTCTGTCACCGAGGCTACATTGCCCCGGCAGTCAACGGCGAGCACTGCATCGGCGCCACCTTCAAACCCGGGGACGAAAGTCGGGAAATACGCATTGCGGAGCACCGCGATAATCTTGAGGCGCTGGGGCGGGCGTTACCCGCATGGCGAGAGCATCTCGATGCGCTCGATCCGACCACCTTGCAAGGCCGTGCCGAGCTTCGCTGCGTATCGCCCGACTACCTGCCTTTGGCCGGGGGCATTCCGGATGAACCCGCCTTCACAAAGCGGTTCCAGGCCTTGCAATGGGACGCGAGCCAGCTCATATCGGAGCATGGTGCTTACCAATCGGGACTGTATATGAGTAGCGCCCACGGATCCCGAGGCCTTAGCTATGCTGCCATGAGCGCGGAGCTCATCGCAGCGCAAATCTTCTCAGAGCCGATTCCCGTCAGCCGAGAACTCCAACGTGCACTATGTCCGGCGCGGTTTAGCATTCGAGCTCTGGTGCGTGGCAAGCCTCAGGCAAAGGCGGTCAGCGCATGAACACTAACGTCGCCCTGCGCAACTGGCGAAGCTACCCCATTGTCAGTCGCAGGGTTCGCAAGATCATGCTGGCTGTCGCTGCTGTGCACATGCTACTGGCAGCCCAGTTCATTTTCGCTGCCGAGCTACAACGCTATGGCTACGAGGTACTAGAGCGTGTAGCGCATTCCAGAGATAATTTTGTGCAGGGCCTCCAAATTGTCGACCAAACCTTGTATGTCAGCACCGGTCTATATGGCGAGTCTCGCCTTCTGGCCTACGATTTTCCGGCTATGACGCTCAAACAGGAGCAAAAACTTTCACCGGAACTGTTTGGCGAGGGGGTCTCTCGCCTCGGAGACCGGATTTACCAGCTCACCTGGCGAGCCGGGCAACTCCTTGAGTACGATGCCCGGTCATTTCAACATCTGCACACGCATCGGATCGCGACCCAGGGCTGGGGACTCACTCACAATGGTTCAGAATTGATCTATAGCGATGGCAGCCATCAGCTTTACTTTCTGGACCCTTCAGATATGTCACTCAAGGAGACGCTTACGGTCACCCTTGGCTCGCGACCACTGCCTCGTCTCAACGAACTGGAGTGGATTAACGGGGAGATCTGGGCAAACGTCTGGCAATCCAACCAATTGGTACGCATCAACCCGGATAGCGGCGAAGTCACGGCCATTATCGACTTACGGGGGCTCCTCGACCCCGCAGAGCGCGAACCTGGCACTGATGTACTCAACGGCATCGCCTGGGATGCGCAAAACAGCGCTCTGTGGATTACCGGTAAACGGTGGCCATGGCTCTACAAACTGCGACTCCACGCCCTGCCCCTGCCACTTCCGGTGCAGTAAGCCCTGCCCGATCCTTAGATCCTGATACACAGCGGCATGGACCAGCCGGCGCAACTTTCGCCCTGGCAATGTAAAAGGCACGAGTCAATTCACGTTAGAATAGGCACTTTTAACGTTTCGGATCTTCTATGAACAGCCCGTCAAATCTGCCCATTGCTCACGATAGCTTTATTCCTCTACGTGCGGAGCGAATCGATGCGCTTAATATTCGTATCGAGCATTTCGAGCATCGCGAAACCGGCGCTATTCACTACCATCTCGCCTCGGACAATCCCGAGAACGTGTTTCTTGTCGCTCTACGCACCGTGCCAGAAGACAGCACCGGGGTTGCCCATATTCTCGAACACACAGCTCTCTGCGGCAGTGAGCGCTACCCTGTACGCGACCCGTTTTTTATGATGCTCCGACGGTCCCTCAATACCTTTATGAACGCCTTCACCAGCTCTGACTGGACTGCCTATCCCTTTGCCAGTCAGAACCGCAAGGATTTTCGCAACCTCTTGGATGTCTATCTGGATGCGGTGTTTTTCTCAAAACTCGATCCTCTGGACTTCGCCCAGGAGGGCCATCGCGTCGAATTTGCCGAGCCGGGCGACGTCGAAAGCGACCTGGTTTACAAAGGCGTTGTTTTCAATGAAATGAAGGGTGCTATGAGTTCAGTGCCCTCTCGCTTGTGGCAAACACTGTGTCATCACCTTTTTCCCACCAGCACCTATCACTATAACTCCGGAGGCGAGCCCGAAAACATTCCGGAGCTAAGCTACGAGCAGCTCCAACAGTTCTACAAGAGCCACTATCATCCTAGCAATGCCACCTTCATGACCTTCGGTGACATACCAGCTGCCGATCATCAGGTGATTTTCCATGAACAGGCTCTGGGCCAATTCTCGCGGCTGGACAAACGCGTTGTTGTCAATCCAGAACAGCGCTACACAGAACCAAAGCGCGTTCTGGAACAGTATGCATTTGACGAAGGCGGCTCCAGCGAAAATCGTACACACATTGTCATGGGCTGGCTCCTGGGTGAGAGCACCGAGCTCAAGGACTTACTGGAGGCGCAACTACTCTCCAGCGTGCTTATGGAAAATAGTGCCTCGCCCCTGCAACAAGCACTGGAAACCACGGATCTAGGAAGCGCTCCCTCGCCGCTTTGCGGTTTGGAGGATTCCCTTCGCGAGCTCGTATTTTGCTGTGGCATCGAAGGCAGCAATCCAGAGCATGAGGAAGCTCTGGAAAAACTCGTCATCGGTGTTATCGAAGATATCGCCGCTAACGGCGTTCCCCGGGAACAACTCGAAGCCGTACTTCATCAACTTGAGCTTCACCAGCGAGAAATAAGTGGCGATGGCATGCCCTTTGGCCTAAACCTGATACTTCAGGCGCTTGGCCCGGCAACGCACTATGCGGACCCCATTCCCTCTATGGATCTTGAGCCAGTGATTGTCCAGTTACGCGAGCAGATCCAAAACCCCGACTACATTCGCGAGCTGGCGCAAAAGCTGCTTCTGGAAAACCCCCATCGCCTCACGCTGGTCATGACACCCGATGGCACGCTGTCAGAAAAAGCGCTCGAAGACGAGCGTCAGCGTCTTGCCGCGATGAAATCCGGTCTCGATGAGTCCCAGAAAGACGCCATCGTTGCTCAAGCGGATGCGCTCCTTAAACGACAGGCGCAGCAAGATGACCCTGAGATACTTCCCAAGGTTACCCTCAGCGATGTACCCATTGCCTTGCCAAAACTGACGTACCAGGAACAAAGCATTGCGGATTTACCGTTTACCATTTACGAGCAAGGTACCAATGGATTGGCTTATCAACAGCTGAGCTGCGCTCTCCCCGAGTTAAACGCCGAGGAGCTCACTTTGCTGCCGCATCTCACCGGCATGACCGCTGAATTGGGACTGGGAGAGTCTGACTATCTGGCAACACAGCACCGGCAATCATCGTCCGTAGGCTCTATCAATTTGTTCACATCGATGCGCGGTAGCGTTGAGGACGAACAGGTCGCTCAAGCAAGCCTTGTGCTTTCCTCAAAGGCGCTCGCTCGCAAGAGTGTTGAACAAGCCACATTAATGCGCGACACCTTGATGGAGGTTCGCTTTGACGAATTGCCGAGGATTCGAGAGCTAGTTGCCCAGCAGCGAGCCCGGCGGGAACAGTCCATCACTGGACAAGGGCATAGCCTGGCTATGCTTGCTGCCTGTGCGGGAATGAGTCCCCTGGCCATGCTTCATCATGAGCTTTCTGGCATGCAGGGAATCGCGAGCCTGCGAAAACTGGATGACTCTCTGGCCGACGAGAACAAGCTGAACAGCTTTGCTCAGGAGTTACAGCAGCTGCACGCCAAGCTTCGGGATGCCGACTGGGAGGCACTCATCGTCGCGGAGCCCGGACGCGCAGTCACTTTAGCTGAAGAGGCTGCTGACATCTGGCGAGCACTACCAAAGCACCGTGGCACGTCCCTGCGCCTGCCGATGCTTCGAGAGTCCCGTCGTGAGTGCTGGATTGCAAATTCGCAAGTGAGCTTTTGTGCCAAAGCCTACGCCACCGTTCCCAGCGGGCATGCAGATGCCGCGGCGCTTACCGTGCTATCGGGCTATCTACGCAACGGTTTTCTTCATCGCGCCATTCGCGAACAGGGCGGCGCCTACGGTGGCGGCGCCAGTCACGATGCGAGCATCGCTGCGTTTCGCTTCTACTCTTACCGAGATCCCCGCATTGAGGGAACGCTTAACGACTTTGACGAGAGCATTGAGTGGATGGCGACGGGTGATCACAATGCGACAGGGCTCGAAGAAGCCATTTTGGGCGTGATCAGCAATATCGATAAACCCGGCTCTCCCGCGGGTGAAGCCAAGCAGGACTTCCATAACCGCCGCTTTGGACGTAATCACGAGCAACGGATGGCATTCCGGCAACGCATCCTCGACGTCACACTAGACGACCTCAAGCGGGTGTCGGCTGAGTATCTGGTGCCCGAAAATGCGTCTATCGCCGTGGTCACGGGCAGTAGCGCCCACAGCGACAGTGCTGAGTATCTGAATTCTCTCGGAGTCGTGGTCAAAGAGCTCTAAGCGATCCCTTAGCCCTTGAACTGAGGTCCTTGGGCGTTATTGCCAGAGGCGTTAATGCCGGGGCGCGATCAGTACGCGCCGCGATGGGCGGTGCCGAAAGGCATCGTCTCCGTGCTCAGGGCCTTTCGCGCCGACGATCAGAATACGTCCTGTTGAGTTATCTTCAGTGCGGGCAAAGATTTTGAGAAACTCTTCTTTGCCTAGCTGACGGTTTCCCCAGCTTGGATCTGCTAAAAAGATCCGGTCAAGGTTATTGATGCGTCGCAGCACACTGAAATGCGCCCGTCCAGCAACTCTCAGCGCTACGATTACCGGTACAGCGAGCCTTTTTAAGTCCTGATAGGCAAGCTCAACGCCGAGAACAGGATAGTCACGAGCCCGGGCAAGGGACGCCATATCAGCAAATGACAATCCTTGGCTGTGCAATGCCTCCGCCCCAGCGCTCCGGCGCTGGCTCAATAACTGCTGCAGCAAAACTTCCTCGCTTACAGGGTCGTTATAAAAATGCGTTAGCACCGTGGCGAGCGCAGCAGCACCGCAGCTGTAGTCTCTTTGTTGCTTTACGATGCCGGCATCCCGTCGGGACAACCAGTTATCAAACGCATGCGTCGGCAGACTCATCGTCGCGCAACAGCTGATAACTCCGATAGCAATCCAGAGCATGGAAGTGCCATGGGCCCAGGTCACAGAAGTGGCGGTCGATAGTCAGTACCAATCATCCCCTCCCGCCGCATTCCCGCTGTTACGTCTCGACGCCATAGACCGCGCAGCCATAGCAAGACCGCAAGGTAAACAAATCCGCTGACGTAGACAGCTGTCCAGATGAGTTCTCCGGACCTGAAGTATGTGACCGCCATAAAAACCACAAGCGGCAATAAACTTAAGGCATGCATAAAGAAACGCCGGTTGTAACGTCGGGTGTATTCCGCATCGTGATTTCTCTTGTCTAATGCTGAAAGAGTCATGGGTAAATGTTCCAATCTGAGCCGGCGAAGGGTTTGAGTGGGCGGAGCATGCGTTCTGCTCCGCCCCCAGCCTCATCTGGGTTGGGTACCAATATCACAGGTGATGCAGGCGCCGCCTGCAGCCGCCATGATCGGTACGTACTCGCCCCAGAAAAAGCTGGCCAGACTGATATCAAGGGCCGCAACGCCAATGATCCAAGGCCAGAGTTCACCCTGGGTTTCACGCATAGCGTGATCATCCAGAGCCACAAGCTCCTCGGAAGGCTCGCTTTCGAACGCCGCCGACATTAGACCGCTCTGTTGGGTTTGGAGGCGGTACTCTTCGCTGACGTCGTTACTTCCCCAGCTTCCCTGCGAGACAAGTAGACACATTGCAACTGCCGTTGCCCATTGCTTAGTTAGGTTTTGCATAGTGTGATTCCTTTCACTGTTAGTGTTTAAAGCGATTCCCCTACCACTAAAACTCGTAAAACCATTGCAGGCTCATTCCCCCACTGCGATCACTGGCAAGGTCGCCACTGATGAACAGCGAATGCTGCTGCGCCAAGGCCAAGGCTATACCTCCCCGCAAGCCAATCCGTTCCTGGGATGCCGCCAGCAAACTATCGTCCACGTACGAGGCATTGCTGCGCTCCAGAGCGACACTGCCAAAGAGCGTGACGCTGGAGTTAACGGCAAAATTGACGCCCGGCTCGATCCGCCAGGTGACCCCCGGACTCACGACGGCACCTCCTATGCGATAGTCGCGTTGGAGCGTAACCGCCGTCGCCAATGACAGCACCAGGGGATCAATACTCTTGTAGCTGGTTAGCGCAAGGAGACCACCGGGCGCGCTGTGACGTCCGTCAGACCCATCGCGGTAGAGCTCTCCGCGTGCCTCAATAAGCACAGCCGGTAGTGACGATTCGGGCTTCACGAGCCAGTTTCCACCCACGCTAAAAGATCGGCTGTGTTGGCGCAGTTCCATCGCCCCTAGCTCCAGACTCGATTGCCACTCTTGAACTCGGGCGTTCAACTCCACTCGCGGCGTGAGTCCGTAGCGTAGCCCGAGCGACCCGCCAGACTGGCGTTCCTGCTGCACGGCCGACATAGACCTTGCCCGATAGGCCAGGCTGGTACTGATCTGCCATGTGGAGGGCTTTGCCAACAGCTGTTCAATGGTGATGGGAGACTGCGCAACCACATTCGGAGATAGGCACAGCGACAAAACCCATACCCTTTTTAAAAGTGGCTTCGCGAATATCACTGGCAAGCTCCGGGCTAAATTTCAAGCACTCAGAGTGCGGGAGTCAGGTCCCTGCCGGCCACGTCCATATCGCCTAGCGTTCATTCAATTACGCCCCCTTGCCCGATGGCCTAGCGAGATACATACTCTGCGCCCCTGATGTAATTCCCGAGACCCCAGATGCTCTTTCGACTCTTTTTTTTGCTGTTTGCAGGCGCACTGAGCGGCTGCGCAAGTTACACCGCCGATTATCAGGAGCGCTTGATCAGCAGCTTGCCGAATCAACGCGATGTCACCATTCATGACAGTCGCACCTATCCAGGGAACGTTCTCTGCGGCAGCTACTCCTCGCTCACAGAAAACGGCTTTAGCATGAGAACCAGTAAATTTGTTGTCGGAGAGGAGATAGTCCTGAGAGGGCCATCGAAAGAGGAAGTAAGCGTCTACTGCAGTAAAGATTCCCAGCAGGCGTTCTACAACCTGTCAGGCATTGGCCCTGTAGAGGAGGATTGGACTGCTCTGATCAAGGTTCGTGATGACATGCTGGCCATCGATGGAGCGATTACGCGCTACTACAATACTGCAAACACCCTGCCCTATTCTCTGGAGACTTTGCTCGAGGGCGAATTTGGCGTCAGCAAAGACAACTTGGTCGATCCCTGGGGTCGCGCCTATGTTTATGCGGGTGGACTATCCGGGCGCACGGCTCCACGTTTCACACTGCGCAGCTATGGCGCGGACGGCGCAGAGGGAGGCAAAGATGCCGATGCGGATATCAGTCGGGACCAGGTACAGATGCTCGCTCATGTGCTTCGCGTGGCTGGTTACTAAGCCTGGTTTGCCCGCGATGGATACTCAGGCTTAAAAAGGGAAAACCCGGGGCAGCATCGTCAGGACGACCACGGAGTACACCACCGATAGTGGAAGACCATAACGGACGTAGTCCACAAAGCGGTAGTTCCCAATGTTTTGAACCATGAGGTTGGTTGTGTAGCCATAGGGCGTCATAAAACTCGCACTCGCACCGTAGGCCACAGCCATCACAAAAGGTAGGACACTCAGTCCAAAGCTCTCTGCCAGGCCATAGGCGACGGGAAACACCAACGCCGCAGCCGCATTGTTGGTCATCAACTCCGTCATGAGTAATGTAGAGAGATACACGGCCACCAGCGCGACATACGGCCCTTTTCCAGCCAGCTCCAGATGCAGGGCGTCTGCAATAACAGCAACCAGACCGGTGTTAACCAGCGCCTGCGACAGTACTAAAGCTGAACCGATCACCATAGCAATATCGAAGGGAAAGCGACGCCTTAGCTCCCCCGCGCGCACCACACCGAGGCCCAGCATCAACACAAGCATCCCCAGCATACCCTTGATTAGCGGCAGAACCCCCACGGCCGCCAGCGCAACCACGGCAAGCATTGCTAAACCAACGGTGTTGTTCACCCATCCCTTGAGGGGGCTTTGTACCGTTCGGGAGCCTACTACCAAAAAATTCTTGTCCACGTTGCGGCGGCTATAAAAATCGCCACCAATCGCCAACATCAGGCTGTCACCGGCCTGCAGGGTAATAGTCCCCAACTTCCCGGAGAGTCTCTCACCACCGCGGCGAATACCCACAACCGCAGCATCAAAAAGCGAGCGAAACCCAGAGTCTTTTACCGTCTTGCCTTCCACCGTCGCGCCGGGAAGCAAAATCACCTGAACGAGGTTACCGCTGAGCAGACCCTCCCCCGCAGCAAAGGTTTTCAGCCCATCAAACTTATCCAGCAAGCTGACCTTTTCGATATCACCGGAGAAGATCAGTCGATCTCCCTCCGCTATGTATTCCTGCGGTGACACGGGTGAAATCAAATGCTCACCGCGGACAATCTCTACCAGAAATAGTGCCTCTAACTCTCGTAGCCCATTGTCAGCGATGCTGTGACCAATAAGAGTTGAGCCAGCAACCACGTCGGCCTCTACGAGATATTCAGCGACAGCCACCTCATCTCGCGGATTTTCCGGAAGCAGGCGGTGTGTCATCAAGAGCACCAGCAAACCCACCACAGTGACACTTAGTCCGATGGGCAGAAAATCGAAAAAGGCCAGGCCCTCACCCGTCGCATCTTCGAGAAAAGAACTCACAATTAGATTGGTTGAGGTACCAATGAGCGTCGTCGTCCCTCCCAGCACCGCCGCATAGGACAATGGCAAAAGAAGCCTGCTGGGCAAATGGAAGTTATTTTCCTTGAGCGCATTGGCAAGCGTCGCAACGACCGCCGTATTGTTTACCAGCGCCGAAAACACGCTGGTAACTACGGAGACTCTCAACAGGGAACGCCGGTAACCCTCGACCACCAGACCTCGAGAGAGTCGAGAGAGCCAGCTTAGTTTCTCCAAGCCGATGGAAACCAGCAGCAACAGCACGAGGGTCACGAGGCCAATGTTTGTGGCCTTCGCAAGCACCTGCGAAGTATCCACGAGACCTGCGAAGTAAGCAGCGCCCATGGCGCCGGCAAACAGCCACGCGGGAGCATAGGCTGTAAATATGAGCCCGTAAAAAAGGCCCAGAAAAATCGCGGCTATCAACAGCTGTTCGGGCATAGACATCTAGTCAGAGTGCAGAAGTACGAGCATACGCTTAGCCGGTATGCCGCCTCAAGCTTACCTAGCTGTGCATAATGGATTACCGGCGCTTCGATATGCTTTACACTCTCTCCGCCTCACGGGATTCATCCTGCGGGCCGTACGCTAAGCTACAAGTTAGGGCATAGCTACAACCATAACGACAACCATAACCACAAGCATCGTTTTTAAGGAGTTACCTATGATCGGCTATGTCACAGTCGGCGTCAGCGACATGGATCGCGCCAAGACCTTCTATTCAGAATTGCTCAAAGATATGGGCGCATCCGTCACCGTAGATATGGATCGCATCGCATTCATTGGCAAGAGTATGGCGGAACCTATGATCGCCGTATGTCTTCCCTACGACGAGGAACCTAACCATCCCGGCAATGGGAATATGGTGGCAATATCAGCCGGCAGCAAAGAAAATGCCGATGCGCTCTACGCCAAAGCCATTGAATTGGGTGCGACCTGTGACGGAGAGCCCGGACAACGTATTCCCGATGTTTTCTACGGCGCTTATGTGAGAGACCCGGATGGTAATAAGCTGGCGTTCTTTGTTTTTGGCTAAGTCTTTAGCTAATCCTTTTGTTAAGGTATTTTTTAATACTGCCTTGTGTACTGCGCCCTGGTGGGGGCGCAGTGTCAGGTCCCTAGCCAATGCAATTATTTAAAGCACTTGAGGTCGGATTCCGACGCTGGCGAAACCAGCTGATTTCTCCGATCAAGTATCGGGGCGAAGCCGTGCATTGTCCGGTGTGCGATCACAGTTTTTCGCATTTCCTCCCGGCGGGCAGTGGCGAGCGCAAGCGCCCTGGAGCTGTCTGCCCTTTATGCCGCAGTCGCGAGCGCGACAGGCTTAGCTGGCTGTTCCTCCAAGAGCGCGAGAACGATCTTCTTGAGAAGCACATGCAGTTTCTCCATGTGGCGCCCGAACCGCGTCTTAGCGAGTTCTTTTTTAATGCTATTGGCGAGGGCTACATCACCGCAGATCTCATGCGAAAAGATGTAATGGTGCGCCTTGATGTGCAGGACATGCTGTACCCGAACGAAACAATGGATGCGATCTACTGCAATCATGTCTTTCAGGATGTCCCCGATGACCGCAAAGCCATCGCCGAATGTTTTCGTGTACTCAGACCCGGCGGCTGGGCGGTGGTTAACGTACCCTTGTTTGCAGAGTCTACGATGGAAGCCAACACGCCGGGCAATGTTCGCTCAGCCTGGGACAAGCGTCCCGACGAGCATGTGAGAAATTACGGCCTGGATTATCAGCAGCGTCTCGAAGACGCGGGATTCGAGACAGAAGTGTTTTCGCCGGAGGATCTAGAGCCAGACCGACAAAAGCGCGAACGTTTTGGTATCGATGGCCCCCGCACGGGGTTCCTGCACTTCGTGCGTAAGCCGGCCGCGAGTAATGAGGATAATCCTTCGGGGGATTCGAGCCCGGAAGACAGGGCCTAGTTCAGTTCTGACATCACCGGCTGCTTAGCACTCAAACTAGTCTTCGAAGCGATAGTTCATCAACGCGATCTCGCGAGAGAAGAGCTCCCCGATTCGAGCTTTGCTTTGTTCGTCGTAGTACTCACGATAAGGCTTGCGCTCCGCGGCTACGCCGGTTTTTTCCCGAGGCAGTGGTTCCGGTAACTCAAGCCCCAGGCGCTCACGCAGCTCCTGTAGCGCCGCGCTCAAATCACGAAACTCGAAGACACGATCTACCAGCACGTCATCACCCTCAAAATACAGCTTCGCATCGCGGGGAAGACGATGAGGTTTTTTATCCACGTACTCGCTGAAACCCGGCATGTCACGACCCTGGCCATGCTGCTTCCACAAATAGTAGGAAACCGCCTTGTCCCAGGGGTTGCGCTCAAAACAAAAAGTAAAATAGCTGCCCCAGACTTCCTCGCCGACCAGAGTCTTGATGCGAGAAGCCGGCATGTGCTCGTAATAAAAAGCGCCCAGAAGCGGTGAGTGTCGACCTATAAGCTTACGTATTAACTTGGTGCTGTTGTAAGCAGGTCCGATCCAGGACTCAGGTCCATAGTTACGGGGAATGCCACTAGCGATATTGTCTTCCATGTGCGACACGATATCGCCCTCGGCACATTCCCGAGCGAGAGCAACCTCCAAAGAGCTACCCGCCGTTTTATGGGTCTTCACAAAGATAAACCGATGCTTATGACTGATAATCACGCGCTGGTCTCCGCAGGCGCTTGGTAACTCAGAGCCAAAAGATACACGCCAATGAATAGCCAGAGGAGCATGGCATGCCAGGAGGAGTACCACGCCAGATGGGTATTCAGAGGAAACAACATGCCGACCAGGGTAACCGCATAGGGAAGTGCTCGGGAACGCGCCTGTGCACTGGCACGCTGCCACGCTGACCACAGCAAAGTCACCAGAGCCCCATAGCCCAGTAAACCTGGCAAACCCGTTTCAGCCCAAAGCTCCAGCACTAACTGATGGGCATGCGACGCTCTGGCACCACCCGCCGCTCCCACAGGCCGTGCCCAGGTATCTCCCTCTTTGGCATAGTCTGCGTAGGCATAGCGAAAACCTCTGGGACCGACACCATTCACCCAATGGGCTTCGCCGATGGCGACGGCCGTTCGCCAGATTGGCAGACGAAGCCCGGTTGCCTTGTTAACCGTCGCATAGTTAGGCTCGTCTAAAGCCGTGACGAGGACGGCACTGCGCTCTCGGACCCAGTCGCTGGACTGGTAGGCAAAGACCAAAGCAATTAGCACGACTCCCAAAGCCCCCGCTATTCGGAGCAATCCCAGACGCCCGCGGAACAAATAGTAAATCCCCAGTGCCGAGAGCTCCACAGCTGCGCTAATCCATGCCGCGCGCTTTCCCGAGAGAAAGATCAACGACAAAATCAGCAACAGAAACACGCCTACGGCAGCCGCAGGCCATTCCCGAAGCGCGTAGACCAAACCGATTGGCAACAGGAATGCCACTGCTATACCGAACTTTATATTGTCATCGTCACCGAAAACGCCGTTGATATAGCCTTCACCAACCCCGTAGCCCAACACGTTCCCGCCCGTAAAGAACTGTAAGAGCCCATCAAGACACCATAGCGTCAGCAAGACGGCCACCGCCAGTCCAAATATGTCCAGCAGCTGATCTCGAGCCATAGGTTCTTCACTGATGCAGTGATACCAGTAGAGCAGAGCTGTGCAGGACATGGCGTAACGCAGGGTTCCCAGTGTTGTGACTAGTGACTTCCGGGGCGCGATAGCATCGGGTAGCGCCAACAGCATGGGCAACGCAAACGCGCACACAAGGCCAGCCAAGATCCAACCATGACTGGCATTGCCCAAGCCTTTAGCGCGAAGGAGGCCCACTAAGCCGGCAATCGCCAACACGGCCATAGGAATCTCTATCGTGCGTCCGAATGGCAGAAGCACTATCGCTGACACCAGTAATAGCGCCGGAACGGGGACTCGAAGCGAACTCATCGGGAATTCCAAAAAAAGGCTCCGCTACTATGCGATGTCAGCGTCTGGCAGTCAAAATATCCCGTGTTATGACGTAGCTGCGTTAAACTATGGGCCGTTACTGTGACCACTGCTGACCCATGCTCAAACTTAAGTATTCTCGGCCACTCTTTGTCGGCGGCACCCGATACTGTTTCCAACACCCCGATCACGCTAATCGCTGCGTGAAGGTGTTGCGTCCGGATCGCACGGGGGCAGCGCGGAAGGTGCTGCGCAAAGATTTCAAGCGCCATCTCCCCGCGCGTTTTCTGGATGATCAACGCAAAGAGATCAAAGCCTATCGAGAGCTACTAACGCGGGCGAGCGAGACCCTATGGCGCTATGTGCCCCGCTATCATGGCACGGAAGATACGGATATGGGACTCGGTATCGTCACCCAACTCATGCGTAACGCCGATGGCAGCTGGCCCAAGAATTTGGAGCAGCTGCTGGTGGACGGAATGACCCCGGAACTTGAGCAAGGCATAGAGGAATTCGTTGAGGCAGTGGGTGAGCTGCGCATCCTGAGTCGTGACCTGCTCCCGCATAATATTGTCGCGGTAAAAGAAGCGACGGGCTATCGCGTCATGCTCGTCGATGGCATTGGTAACGCTGAGCTCATCCCAT
Source organism: Congregibacter sp. (assembly GCF_965662665.1). NCBI lineage: Bacteria > Pseudomonadati > Pseudomonadota > Gammaproteobacteria > Cellvibrionales > Halieaceae > Congregibacter > Congregibacter sp. Next base: position 26,546 of record NZ_CBFIIF010000024.1, read on the forward strand.
TGTCTACCTGGTCCGCTTACTTTGCGCGCAAAAAGACTCAGCGGAAAATTCGCCGTTTCAAACAACGCTGCGCACTTTTGTTGCCCTCCTGAGGACTATCCTGCTCAGCGACAGACCCTTCATACAGCACCCGGTCCATCCTCCCGACAGTGACACCGCCAGAATTGACCTGAGAGCGCTGTTTCCGTAGTTTAGCCGCCTCATTTACGGAGACATGACTATGAGCAAATCCATCCCCAGAGATGGCGCCGACGACTACAGCGCGGACATCATTGCCAAGCGTCAACGCTTTATCGAAGAGACCACCGGTGCGGAGCTGGACCACACTAAGCAGTTTTCCTTTGACCCCCAGGAAATGGCTGGAAACATAGAAAACATGTTTGGTGTTGTGCAGGTTCCCATCGGAGTCGCTGGCCCCCTCCTCGTCAATGGAGAGCATGCTCAGGGTGAGTTCTATGTGCCCATGGCCACGGTAGAAGGCACCATGCTGGCCAGCTACAACCGAGGTATGAAGGTCATTCGCGAATCTGGCGGCGTGATGACGACCGTGGTCGGACAAGCCATGCAGCGAGCGCCCTGTTTTGTGTTTCGCAACTCCCGGGACGCACGAGACTTCGAGCAATGGCTCATAGAGAACTTTCCGCAGATAAAAACGGTAGCAGAGAGCACCACGTCCATTGGCAAGCTTGACGAGATCGAGCACTACTGCGCGCACAATTTTGTGTACACCCGTTTTGACTACAGCACCGGCGACGCTGCGGGCCAGAACATGACCAGTCGCGCGACCTTTGTGGCCTGCGAGTGGATTCGCGAAAACTACCCGGCACTCAAAAATTACTTGCTGTCCGGAAATTTCGATACCGAGAAACGAACATCATCTGTGAATCTTCTAAAGAATCGAGGGAAGCGCGTAACCGCTGAAATCACGGTGCCCCGAGAAGTTTTGGAGCGTAACTTACGCATCACTCCCGAGGCCATGCACTATGGTCAGGGCATTACCACCATTGCCTCTTTTTTGACCAACTCCTCAAACAACGCGGCACACCCGGCCAATGGCTTGGCCGCTCTATACCTGGCTACCGGGCAAGACATCGCCAACATTGGTGAATCCAATCAGTGCACTACCTATAACCGAGTTACCCGGGAAGGCGATTACCACTTTTCTATAACCCTTCCGGCGCTGATACTCGCGAGCTATGGCGGCGGCACTAACCTGCCCACGCAGCGAGAGTGCCTCAAAATGATGGATTGCCATGGTACGGGTAAAGCTCTAAAGCTCTCAGAAATAGCGGCCGCTCTGGTAGTCGCCGGTGAACTCTCTCTGGGAGCAGCGACGCGCGTTGACAAAAAGACCCGCCAAAATGAGTGGGTGGATGCCCACGAACGTCTCGGGCGCAACCGCTGAAAAACTGTGACCTGCGTCACACTTCGGGATGCATGCGGTGCACATCCCTAGGTGCGGGGCTAAGCTTGATCCTTGACCGCCGATAAAGGCGGATTGCGGTAGCTATAGAGGTGAGTACATGGTTTTAGCGGTTATTGGACTTATCACTGTCATCGCTTTCGGAGCCGGCTTTATGCTTCGCTCCAGAGGCCAAACGCCGCAAGAACACTCACGCCAGAAACACCAGAAGACAAAGACCAACACCCGAGCTCAGCACACGCCACGGGGGCCCTACGCGGCAGTGTCGGTAAATCCCTGCAATACACCTTGCGCGGCTGCGCTCGACACCTCCAATCTACGCTACTTGGCATCCGCGGCACCGTCCCTCCCCCTCAGCGGCTGCAATCAATCAAGCTGCCAGTGCAGTTTTACACACCATCAAGATCGCCGCGGCAACCGCAATGAAGACCGCCGCATAGGGATCGGCTTACAGACCGAGCTCTACGGAGCTTCAGGAGAAACAAACCGCCGTGAAAAGCAGCGCGGTCGACGCGCAGGCGATCGTAGCTGACCCGCGTCACGGCCAGAGAAAGCCAGCCTAATAGCCCCGCTCGAAATCAATGGCGCCCTGAAGCGCTTCTCCCGCCTGATAACGCCGTAAATTATCAAGAAAGACCCCCGCGATACTGTCCATGCGGGTTGGCGCCGCCGTGTGCGACGTAATGTAAACGCCCGGCGTTCGCCATAAGGGGTCTTCGGCCTCCAGGGGTTCCTGCTCAAAAACATCCAATACCAGTGCACGGAGCTTCCCCGCTGCTCGAGCGCGCAGCGCGGCTGGGAGATCCAAAGCATTCGCTCGCCCGCCATTGATGACAATCGCAGTCGGCGCGAGACATTCAAGCAAAGGAGCATCGACCAAATTATCCGTGGCAGGCGTATCAGGAAGAATCATCACCAACACGTCCAGGTCTTTAGCAAACGCCAGACGCTCTGAAGTCGCAAAACATGCTTCACAACCCGGCACCGGTCGACCATCACTGTTGAGCCCACGGACCTCACGGACAAAAGGTTCGAAAGCACGCGCTACCGCCGCACCAATGCTACCAGCGCCGGCAATACCTACCCGGAGCTCCGACAGCCCCCGATCCAGCTGAAATTGCCACTGTGTGGCAGTTGCGTGACTTAGCACGGAGCGCTCGATCGCCAAAGTCCAGCCAAGGGCATACTCGCTCATGCTTGCGCCGAAAATATCTTTCACGCCCGTGAGCAGATAATCTCGCCGCGGCACCTCAAGAAAAGGCGTGATGCCTGCCCAGGTCGACTGCACCCAGCGTAGATTGGGCATACGATCCAATAGTGGTGCCAGGACGTCGGGAGCGCCCAAGGCGACCTCAGCACACAGAGCGCGTTCATTAAGATCTTCAGGGCCCGCATAAAACTGCATCAGCACATCATCGGGAACACGACCGGACAGACTACCCTGAAAGACTTCAGCCAGCGCGTCCGCTCGGGTACTTACAACGGTAATTTCCAGCACAGCTGCTTCTCCTACGCCATTGCTTGATAGTGTGGCACAGGCGTGTCGGGGATGTGCGAGGCCGCCGCTAACGTTGCCGGGTTCGCGGAGGTTCCTCCTACTTCAGCTACCAGCTAGCCGAGCCTGGCCAGTCTTCTAGGCCGCGTCATCAGTATGCAGTGCACCCCGGGCCATTTGATCCCGCTCTATGGATTCAAAGAGCGCCTGAAAGTTGCCTTCACCGAAGCCTTCATCCGCTTTGCGCTGAATGAACTCGAAGAAGATAGGGCCAACCAGAGTCTCCGAGAAAATCTGCAAAAGTAAGCGCGGCTCTCCTTCGGTGCTTCCATCAAGCAGAATACCCCGGGCCTTAAGCTCATCTACGGGCTCACCGTGGCCTGGCAAGCGCTCCTCGAGCATCTCGTAATAAGCGTCGGGAGGTGGGGTCATAAACGACAAGCCACGTGCTTTCAATCGATCCCAGCAGGCAGGCAAGTCGTCACAGGCAAAGGCGATGTGTTGAATGCCTTCGCCGTTGTATTTCATAAGAAACTCTTCAATCTGTCCCTCACCACCGGCACGCCCCTCCTCGTTCAAAGGAATGCGGATCTTGCCATCGGGTGCACTCATCGCGCGGGACTTAAGCCCCGTGTACTCGCCTTTGATATCAAAGAAGCGCACTTCACGGAAGTTGAATAGCTTCTCGTAAAAGTTGGCCCAGTAATCCATGCGACCCCGGTAGACGTTGTGAGTAAGGTGGTCGATGAGTTCGAATCCACAACCCTCGGGATGCCGGTCCACACCTTCAAGATATTCAAAGTCGATATCGTAGATCGCGGTGCCTTCTTCATAGCGATCGATGAGATACAAAATAGCGCCACCGATGCCTCGAATCGCAGGCATTTTCAGCTCCATGGGACCACAGGGGATATCAATAGGCTGTGCGCCTAATTCCAGCGCGCGCTTGTAGGCATGCGCGGCATCGCGAACCCGAAAGGCCATTCCGCAGGCACTCGGACCGTGCTCTTCGGCGTAGTAGTAAGCAGGGGAAGACTGTTCGTAATTAATAATGAAATTGATTCCGCCCTGACGCCAAAGGTCGACATCTTTGGTGCGATGCCTTGCGACCAGAGAGAAACCCATCATTTCGAAGGTTGGTTCGAGTACTCCGCGCTCCAGGGCTGCGAACTCTACAAACTCAAAGCCATCAAGCCCCATGGGGTTTTCAAACAAATCTGCCATTTGCGGTCTCCTGAAGGTAGTTAACAATAGCCTAGGTGGTTCATCCTACAGAAGTTATGCAGACAGATTTCTTTTATTTATTGCCCTAAAAATAGATATTTAGGCATAAAATATCGTTTATATAACTTTGCGAGCAATATTATGTCGATTACTTTCGATCGCACGGAGAAACGAATACTCAAAGCGCTGCAGCAGGAGGGAAGATTATCCAACGTCGAACTTGCGCAGGCGGTGGGCTTGTCAGAATCCCCCTGTCTTCGGCGCGTAAGAGGACTCGAGGAACAAGGTGTCATTTCGGGCTACAGCGCCAAGGTAGACCAAAGGCGTGTTGGCTTACAGGTAACAGCGTTTGTTCAGGTACAGCTGGAGAAACACGACGACCAGAAGACCCAGGCATTTCTTCAGGAAGTAAGCCGCGAGGCACACATCATCGAATGCCATGCCATGAGTGGGGCCTACGACTATCTTCTCAAAGTCGTCGCCCAAAGTATGGATCACTTTTCAGAAATAGCGATGCAGGGAATACTGCGTTTCCCGGGGGTGAAGGGTATCGAGTCGAGCTTCAGCCTTCTGACGGTGAAGCAGGCCGCGCCCCTACCTATTGGCGACTAGCGCCTCAATTTACGATTGCCATGAAGAACCGGTCGCTAATCTAGCTGGCGAACTTTGCGCGCGCGAATGCTGCGTCCTTTGATTTTGCCATTGGCGAGATAATTCATGGCCTGTCGCAGCGCGCTTCTCTCAAGCGCCACAAAGCTCCACTGATCGAAGATTGAGATTTTACCGATCTGTGCCCCATCAAGACCTGCATCACCGGTCAATGCTCCCAGAATATCGCCAGGCCGCAGCTTTTGCTTGCGCCCCGCATCCAGTTGGATGGTCACCATAGGAGCGCTTAGAACGTAATTGGGATTACGATCCAAAGACGGCAATGTGTCACAGGCACAGGGCTGCTTCTGAAACTCCTCAATTTTGCGAATGCGATGCGTCTCTGAGGGAATCACAATACTCATGGCGAGCCCCGTCTCCCCTGCTCGCCCGGTGCGGCCGATGCGATGCACATACACGTCAGGATCCCGCGGCAGTTCATAGTTGATCACCATCGCCAGAGACTTGATATCCAATCCTCTGGCCGCAACATCTGTCGCCACCAATACCGGACAGCTGTTATTGGCAAACTGCACCAACACCTGGTCCCGCTCCCGCTGATCCAGGTCACCGTGGATCGCCCTGGCTTCAATGTCGTACTCACGAAGCACGCCTGCCACCTCGTCGCATTGCTTCTTGGTATTACAAAAAACTACGGCGTTTGCGGGGTTGTAGTGCTCAAAGAGCGCAAGCAAAGTGGTATGTCGCTCGTGCTTTTGTACTTCGTAGAACAACTGCTCGATGACTTCGTCGGCGTGCGCAACGTCCTCGTCCACCGTCACCATGCTGGGCTTGCGCTGAATAGATGCGCTCATCTTACGAATATTTTCAGGATAGGTCGCAGAGAACAGCAGCGTCTGTCGAGACTTGGGAGTCTTACCAACGATAGCCTCCATGCTATCGGCAAAGCCCATATCCAGCATGCGGTCGGCCTCGTCGAGGACCAGCACCTTTAACCCGTCGAGACTGAGCGTATTGCGACCCAGATGATCTTCGATGCGGCCAGGCGTGCCCACCACTATATGTGCTCCATGCTCTAGTGAGCCCACCTGCGGCCCAAAGGGCTTGCCGCCGCACAGCGTCACCAATTTGATATTGGCCATGCGGCTAGCCAGCCGCCGCAGCTCACCAGACACCTGCTCCGCCAATTCCCGTGTTGGACACAGCACCAGCGCCTGCACACCGAAGAAACGTGGATTGATCGCCTGTAGCAAGCCAATACCGAACGCAGCCGTTTTACCGCTTCCCGTACGGGCTCGCGCGATGACATCCTGGCCTTGCAAAACTAGCGGTAAACTCTGCGCCTGCACCGGAGTCATGCGCTCGTACCCCAGCGCAGTCAGGGCTTCTAATTGCGCCGGAGACAGCGGTAAGACGCTAAAATCTGTGTTGCTCATGGGTGTGGCCTTAGTGAATCGGGCGGCATCATAGCAAAGGGAGCATAAAAAGAAGTCTCGTCACACCAAGGCCGAGGATCAGCGAAATCGCAACGGTTATGAAATCAAAGATGGACAAATGCCTTCCTCTCAGCTCATACCCAAAGCCCTCAAATGTTACTACCCTGCGTATCGGAGTCACTGCTTTTGAGATCATCGGCACTCATAATGATGTCAAGATAAGTGCCTCCCGCAGGAATCATGGGATAGACATTCTCCTCGGCCTCAACAATGACGTCTAATAAATAGGGCTCGTGAGGATCTGCGAGCATGCGTGCGATCGCAGCAGGCAACTCCTGGGCGCTGCGCACCCGCTCGGCAGTGACGCGATAACCTTTGGCGATACTCAAAAAGTCCGGATAGATATCAGCATCATCGCTGGCCTTAATCGCCATGGGGTCAGACAAGTCAGAGCCGGCGCGGTGAGCATCGTAAATCATGTCCTGCCACTGGCGGACCATTCCCAGCCATTGGTTGTTGATAACGACGGTTTTTACACCAATGCCATAACGATGGCAGGTCGATAGCTCGTGAATGGTCATGTTAAGCGAGCCATCTCCGTCAATATCAATAACCTGGCGCTCCGGTGTCGCTACCTTGGCCCCAATGGCCGCGGGCAAACCGTAACCCATGGTCCCAAAGCCAGACGAGCTTAAAAAGGAGCGCGGCTGCCTGGAGCGATAAAACTGCATCGCCCACATCTGATGCTGACCGACCCCCAAAGATACAATCGCCTCGCCGTCAGTGGCTTCGCAGAGCGCGCGAATCACGTGTTGGGGCTTTAGACCCTGAGAATCTGATTCGGGATAGGGGTAGTCCTGCTTCCAGCCACCCACGGTCGTTGTCCACTCACGCGACGCCACGGGATCACAAGCTTCCAGCAACTGCGTCAGTGCCGGCTTGAGGTCAGCGCGTATCGGCAGCGTGACCGTCTTGTTCTTATTGAGTTCGCTCCTATCGATATCGATGTGCACGATCCGAGCCCCTTTGGCGAACTGTGCAACATTACCGGTCACGCGATCATCAAAACGGACACCCAGCGCCAGTACCAAATCGGCCTCGTAAATCGCGCGGTTGGCATACTTAGCACCATGCATACCCAGCACATCGAGGGACAGTGGGTGATCTACCGGAAAACAGCCTACGCCCATAATGGTCCAGGTCACAGGGATCTGCGCTTTTTCAGCAAAGGCCAGCAACGTCGCCTCGCCTTGCGCTACCCCGATCCCGCCGCCTGCGTAGATTACCGGTTGCTCACTGTCACGAATCAGGCGTATGCACTCTTCTAACTGGGCGGGTTCCATTCCTGCCATCATCGCCTCGGGGGCATCGATCACCGCAGGAATGCGCGGTGCCTTGTAGTTACCTTCGGGATCCTTGGGATACTGCTGCTGAATATCTTTGGGGATGTCGATGAGTACCGGCCCCGGGCGATTGCCCCCGGCCAGACAAAACGCCTCACGCACTACTTCGGGTATATCTCCAACACGCTTCACCAGATAGTTTCGCTTGGTGATTGCCTCGGTAACCGCAACGATATCCACTTCCTGGAAGGCATTTTTGCCTAACAAATGCGAGGGGACATTTCCGGTGATTGCCACCAGGGGAGTCGAGTCGCTGTTCGCATCAGCAATTCCGGTGACCAGATTGGTGGCGCCAGGCCCGGACGTTGCGAGACACACCCCCGGGCGTCCCGTAACCCGCGCGTAACCCTGGGCAGCGTGAACCGCGCCCTGTTCGTGTTCCGTGCGAATGCATCGAATCCCAAACTGAGGCAGCACATCAAATATTTCGAGATTGGCGCCTCCGGGATAGCCAAACAAGGTATCAACTCCTTCAGCTACGAGAGACTTTGCAAGAATCTGTGCACCACGTAGCGCGGGTTCCTGATCGCCACGGGACACATCGATAAGCGCTCCGCCGGTTACCGTATCGCGTGTCCCGTAGGTAAGGCTGTCTCCCTGTGTCACGGTGTCTCCTGTTAACCGCTAAAGTCGCCGCGTCATTCTAGTCTTATCCGGACCGTGCGTCCCTAGCAAGCGTTGCTTCAGCGGAATCCCCAGCCAAGCTCCACGACACAGTCGCCTCCGTGTATAGTCGTGGTTTTGTGACTGTGGGAATTGCTCTATGGTTCGTGTTCGCCTCTTGGGGCTGGTGCCGTACGCACTCAGCGCAACACTCATCAGCAGCCTCAACATGACTGCGCTAGCGGCCGAAGAAAGCTACGACTATTTTTCTGCCAATCGCCAGCTCATTCGCAATGGCGTGCAATCGCTATTGACCTGTAATGGCCTGTTCACCTCAAGAAGAAGTCTTGAGCAGGTTTTCGATCAGGAACTCGCCTACCTGGGGGAACACGTCATCGGCGATGCCAGCGGCGGCCCCTACACCATTTATCCCAGAGAGCAAGCCGTTAGCGTCGGCGGCAATGAACATGGTCCCGCGATAATCTCTGCCTTCCGCAAAGGCATCGGCTGCGTGGTGATGGCACCGGACATGAGCTTGGAGGACATCGACGACCTTCCTGTGCTGGACATGCCCTACTCCAAAGTAGACTTGCGTGCCCTCGATTGGCCTAACGGTGACGCCCACGCGAGCATGCCCGTACCGACTACCCTCAATGCAGAAGCGCTAGACCAAGCCTCAGACTGGGCTTTTAATCGAGAGACGGACGAGCAAGACACACTTAGCTTGCTGGTGATTCATCAGGGTAAGATTATCCACGAGCGCTACGCCGATGGCATTGATCAAACAACGCGCACCCGCACCTGGTCAACCGCGAAGAGCATCGCCGCAACGCTGATTGGTATGCAGGTAGACAGCGGAAAAATGGCGCTGGATTCTCCTGTAGCCATAGATTGGTCGCCAGCACTCTCCGGCGGTGAAGATCCAAGAAACGCGATCACCCTTCGCCATCTGCTCAACATGTCCAGCGGGCTCTACCCCATCGACAGCTTTAACATGGAGTACGCTACGGGCTCAGGGCTGTCCTATTGGGCAGGCGCAAGCTCTGTGGATGGCGCGCGAAATCGTGGACTCGTTCGTGAGCCCGGCAGCTTCTGGGATTACGAAAACTACGACACACTGCTTGCGGTTAAAGCTTTCAAAGATACCCTGCCGAGCCATTCCGCCTACCGAGAGTTCCCCAGAAAACGTTTGCTTGATCGCATTGGCATGCGCAACACCTTGCTATCCACGGATCGCTTTGGCGACTTCATATTGAGTAGTCAGGTATATACGAACGCCCGGGACCTGGGCCGCTTTGGCCTTCTTTATTTGAATAATGGCGTATGGGAGGGCGAGCGCTTAATCTCCGAAGCGTGGATTGAATTCTCTCGCGCGCCTGCCCCGGCATCCGCCTCTCGTGGCAATGACTATGGCGCTCAGTGGTGGTTAGTGCCCGACAGCCGAAAAGAAGATGTCCCTGCAGATGCCTACAGCACCGCGGGTAATCGTGGGCAGTATGTAATCATTGATCCTTCGCACGATCTGGTGATCGTGCGTCGAGGCCTCGACTACGGCAAGCAGGGATTTAATCGCTGGGATCTATTGCGTGAAGTGCTAAAAGCTTTTCCCGAGTAAAAGACTTTCCGGCGTAAAAGGCTTAGGAAAGCTCACACACCACACGGTGCTGTCGACAGGCGGCAACGACCGTGTTGCGCAGCAGACACGCGATGGTCATGGGCCCTACTCCACCGGGGACCGGCGTGATAGCTCGCGCTCTTTCTGACGCCTCGCTAAAGGCCACATCGCCCACGAGACGCGCTTTCTCCTGACCCTCAAGCTGTATGCGATTGATACCGACGTCGATCACCACAGCGCCTTCTTTCACCCAGTCACCGCGAACCATTTCTGGTCTGCCCACTGCTGCAACGAGTATGTCCGCAGTCTGGCAAAGCCCAGGGAGATCTCTGGTCTTTGAGTGTGCCACGGTCACCGTACAGCTTTCGGCAATCAGCAACTGCGCCATAGGCTTGCCCACGATATTACTCCGCCCTACCACCACGGCATTGAGCCCTGCCATGCGCTCAGGAAACTGCTCTCTAAGCATCATGAGACATCCTAATGGTGTACATGGCACAAGAGCAGTGGGATCGCCGTTGGACAAAGCACCCGTGTTCATCGGGTGGAACCCATCAACATCCTTCGCCGGGTCAATAGATTCAATCACAAGTTGAGCGTCGATGTGAGCTGGCAACGGTAACTGCACTAATATGCCGTTTACCGCGTCATCTGCGTTTAGTGACGCCACCAGATCCAGGAGCTCCTTCTCACTCGTGCTCGCGGGGAGCTTGTGCTCGAAGCTACGCATCCCAGCTTCAGCGGTCTGCTTACCTTTATTGCGAACATAAACCTGGCTCGCGGGATCTTCCCCAACCAGCACGACAGCCAAACCCGGCACCCAGCCGTACTCAGCGTCTATACGGGAAACCTCCACGGCTAGTCGCTGTCGCAAGGCCTGCGCCGTCGCTTTGCCGTCGATGATTGATGCGCTCATGAAAACTCCAGTAGGTTAAAGTACGACGGTCCGTTGACCGTTTAATATGACTCGCTGTTCGCAGTGCAGTCTTACGGCCTGAGACAGGGCCGTAGCCTCCGTATCGTGGCCCAGGTGAACCATTTGCTCCACGGAAATCTCGTGATCAATGGGTCGCACCTCCTGCGCAATGATAGGACCCTCGTCCAGATCCGCAGTGACATAATGCGCGGTGGCACCAATAACCTTTACGCCGCGATCGTAGGCCTGGTGGTAGGGTTTCGCGCCTTTAAAGCCCGGCAAAAAAGAGTGATGAATGTTGATCGCCCGGCCCGACAACTGGGCGCAGAGATCATCAGACAGTATCTGCATATAGCGGGCAAGCACCAATAAATCAACGTCACTGCTCTCCATAATGGCTAAAAGCTGTTGCTCTTGAGCGGGCTTGATATCCGGGGTAATGGGCAAATAGTGAAACGGGATATCGTGCCACTCGCTAAGCGCCCGACAGTCCTCATGGTTGCTGACCACTGCCACAATACTTGCAGGTAAAGCGCCGGAGCGCTGCTTTGTCAGCAAGGCCGTAAGGCAATGATCATAACGAGATACCGCGATAACAACCTTGGGCAAGGCCGTGGCGCATCGCAGGGTGTAAGCCATCTGCAACTCATCAGCCACAGGGCGCAAGCGCGCCTCGAACTGCTCGAGGCTGCAACTCATGCCACTCACATCAAACACGCAGCGCAAAAAAAACGTGTTGCTCACGGGATCGGTGTAGTTGGAGATCTCAGTGATGTTAATCCCACACTCGTAAAACAGATTCGAATAGCGCGCCACAACACCAATGGAATCGGGGCAGGAAAAACTCAGAATGTAAGATAGTGACGCGTCGCTCAAGATGCGATTACTCGTGTATTACTGAAAAAAATTTGAAGGTATCGTGCAAAAATATCTACTAACAAGCATGCAAATAACCACACAAAAAAAGCCCCACCCTCTCACGAAGGCGGGGCTTTGTGATCGAGTAAGCTTAGAAGCTGTAGTTTACCCCAACTCGCATGCTCCAGAGTGAGGTTCCACCCACTCGCTGCTGCTCGGCATTGTTGTCGATATCTGACTGAGTAACACCTGGACGATTAGGCTGTCGGAAAATGCCCCACTCGTCATTGATCAGGTTAGTCAGGTTGTCGACCACAACAAACAGACTGCCGCGGTGCTCGGAACTAAACCCGGGAAGCTCCTGCGTGATACGCATGTCGACCTTACTGAAGGACGAACCTGTCTCGCCGTTACGCTCTCCGCCGATGGGCAGAACGTTGGGTTCGAAGTCCAGGAACGGCTGGAAGTCGTAAGCCCCGATCGTTCCTTCGGCTCCACTCAAGGTCAGGCTGTAGGGCAGGCCTGAGTTGTACTGACCGAACAGTGAGATGCGTGTCTCGTAGCCATTAAAGAAATCTGCCGTGTAGTTAAGAACCGTTGTAAAACGGTGCTCAACCTGCCAGTCAGATGTTCCCAGGGTTTCTGCCTGAGGATCTTCGAAGGCGCGGAAGATGTAGTTTGAGAAGGCCACGGAGGAGCCCATGGGGTTAACGTCTTCGGCCTGCGTGTAGGCATAGCCAAGACGCAGATCAAAACCGTTGTCCCAGCTCTTGAAGCCGCTGAAAGACAGGGACTCAGACTCGTTTCCATTGCTGGAGTTCGTCAGCACAAAGGCCGGCTCACGAACACTCTCGTAGATGGGGTAGCCCAGATCGTTGGTCCCCGTCTGCTCAAGATCTGCCCGCTTATAGATAGCGGTATCTTCACCACGGCTGACCTGCAGATCTGCCGTCAATACCCAATCCATGGGTCCATACCAGGTCAGACCCGCGGTGTACTTCCACTCGCTAGGGATATCGAAATCCGGATCAAGATAAATAATCTCGAAGTTGCTTCCGTCTCCTGAGCCCACTACGTCCGCGATATTCTGGGGAACACAATAACCCGGACCTGTAGGAACGCCATCCTCACAGTTCACGTAGTTCTGAGCAAAAAGATCCACATCATCTATGCGAGCCTGAACCGCTGTCGTAGACGTGTTGCTGTAAGTATTAGACAGCCAAACGTTCGGATTACCACCCGAGAATAAGCCAACACCCGCGCGAAGGCTAAGATCCTCAGTGAAGTCATAGGTCGCGCCAAAGCGTGGCTGAATCAAGTCTCTGCCATCGAGAGTCTGATTGTTGCCAAAGCCGTAGCTACGGGTGAAATCCGCATTCAGGTTAGGCGCATCATCGGTCTCGTAGCGGTCATAGCGAAGACCGAAGGTCATGCGCAGCTTATCGTTAACCTGCCACTCGTCCTGCAAGTAAAGATAGTTGATGGCGTAGCTGAAAGACTCAGCGATGTCATCCTGGTTATTCGATATGGCGTTACCGTAGTAAACGCGATCAGCCAAACCATTGCGGAAGTTCTCGATGCCATCAAAGCGAATCTCTGTGTCTACGTGCTGGTAGAACAGGTTGAAAATATCGTATTCCTCACGCTCGAAACCACCGGTAATCGTGTGAGCACCTAGCTGGTAACGACCACGGAATACCATTTGATCGATGGTGTAGTTCAGCTCATTTGCGTGACGACTGTCATCACCCCCGAGATATACATCAACATTATCGAGTTCGACCCTAATTTCACCGAACTCATTACCCGCGCGTGGCACCTGCAAGAAATCTACATCGGTGCGCGCAATACGAACCTCGGTGGAAAAGTTGTCGGTCCAGTCGGAATAAAGACTTGCGATAATGGACTCAAGCTCTGCGCCACGGTTGTAAAAGTGATCCGCAAACTCAAACTCGTTGAGGTCACCATCGGACTCCGTGACGTTAAACGAGTCGTTGTACATATAAGTCAGGGCAACACGCTGCGAATCCGTTGCATACCAATCCAACTTGGCGATGTACTTCTCATCGTCAAAGTCTGTGACACCCGGTGAACTCGTTCCCGGGGAGTACTGATAGACATCGTTAGCAATCTGACGAATCTCGTCAAGCTCAGCCTGACTTACCAGCACTTCGTTAATGGCTCCAGAACCTTGAGCGCCACGATTGTTGAAATCAACGCCTTCATACTTTTCATAGGCGCCGTAGAAAAACAGCTTGTCCTTGATGATCGCGCCACCGACTTCCACGCCATAGCGAGTCTCATCGTAATCAGGCACTTCTACATCTTCGCCCTCGAGAGAATCACCCTGAAACGCGTCACTGGTGTAGTCCATGAAGAGAGAACCGAACAATTCGTTCCCACCGGACTTGGTCACCGCGTTGATGTTACAAGCAGAGAATCCACCATAAACAACGCTCATCGGCGCCATCTCTACGGCGACGCTGGAGACCGCATCGAAAGGAAATGGCATCCGCTGTGTTGGGTAGCCGTTTGAGTTAAGACCGAAGCCATCGTTCAAACGAATACCATCAAGCGTCAGGCTGTTAAAGCGCGGGTTTGCACCGTTACACTGAATGGCGTCGGCAGATCCAGATTGATCGATATAAATACGCGGGTCCTGACCGATTACATCATTGATGTTTCGATTGATCGCAGGGGAGTCTTGCAAATCCGACGCGCTGAATACAGCGGTTGGCCCAATGGCTGTATCAGCGACTGCTACAGAGCGGCCGAGTACAACGACTTCTTCCAGGGCGCTGCTGCCCAGTCGGTAATCCATCTGCACCGACTCACCTACGGTCAGCGGCAGGCGCTCGGTTCTTGCAGTCCCTTCACCGGACGCCCGGACAGAGACACTGTAATCAACACCCGCAGGAAGCTGGCGAACAAAGTAACTACCTGTGCCGTCGGTAGTCGCTCTCTTGGTAACACCTGTTGCCAGGCTTTTGATTTCAACTTCCGCACCAGCGATGGGCTGTCCGGTGGACCCGGTTACAACACCCCTTACGGCAGCACTGGTTTCTTGAGCGTAGGACGGCATAGACAGGGCAACGCCCCCTATGACCGAAGCGCTGGCGATAGCGCGAACGAGCGCCTTACGAGCAAACATTTGAGACATGGATTTCTTCACAGGAATAGCCCCCCTCAGAGCATTTGAAGACGTGGGAATGCTATGGATGCCATGTTGCAAAAATGTTACAAAACGCCGCCGGCGCGGTATTCGGTAATAAAACCTAATTGCATTAAAAAGTTGTATTCGCGATTGACAAGTTCACAATCAAAGACGCCACAAGCCCTCTATTTCAAGTGGTTATCAACTAAACCGCGTAAAGGTCTGATATGGCTCTAAAATCTACGGTCTTCAAGATTAAGCTGAACGTCGCTGACCTTGATCGTCACGTCTATGAGGATTTTTCTTTGGCGGTTGCCCGCCATCCTTCGGAGACCGATGCGCGGATGATGCTTCGCGTCGCCGCTTTCGCCATGCACGCCCATGAGCACTTACAGTTTGGCCGCGGCATCAGCACCGACGACGAGCCAGACCTTTGGCTGAAGGATCTCACTGATTCCATTGATCTGTGGATTGAGCTGGGTACACCCGACCCCGACAGGCTGCGTAAAGCCAGTGGTCGCGCCCGGGAGGTGGTGCTTTACGCTTACGGCGAGCGTGCCTTGAAAGTGTGGTGGCAGAAGAACGAGAGCGCCCTCGCCCGCTTCGACAATCTCTCGGTTTACAGCGTGACTGATGATGAACTTGCAGCACTGGCCCAGTTGGCGGCCCCCGGATTGGAACTGCAATGCACGATTTCCGAAGGCGAGGTGCTGCTGACCAGTGGGAGCCAGTCGACGCAACTAAAGCCCAGCTTGCTGAAGCAGGCTCGGGGGCAGTAGCGTTCAGTAGTGCAGTGAAGAACCCACCTGCGACCAATCGACCTCCAAAGAAAAACACCATCAAAGCAAGGCTATAAAAAACTCACCATGGTTTTCATCAGCGCCGAACAACTCCAGCAATACCTAAGTATCCAGGAATGTATGACAGCGGTTCGGGAGGCGATGATTGCGTTCTCCCACGGCGACTTCCACGCACCGCTTCGGACATCTCTGCCCATTGACTCAGGGAAGTCCATGCTTTTTATGCCGGGCGGCGCCCGGGAACTGGGTTACTACGGTGCGAAACTCATCAGTCTGCATGACGAAAACGCGACCAAAGGGCTCCCCACTATTCAGGGCGTCATCGTGCTCTTTGACTTTGATACCGGAGAACCCAAGGCAATGATTGATGGCGCTTCGGTAACGGGTTTGCGTACCGCTGCCGCATCGGCCCTTGCCACCGATTTGCTAGCACGCCCCGATGCGAGCACCCTTGGGATTTTTGGCGCAGGCGCGCAGGCAGCGACTCACATCGATGCCATTGCTGCCGTTCGTAGCATTGACAGAGTGTTGCTCTGGGCGAGAAATTCGAAATCCGCTGCCGTGTTTGCCGAACAACATTCAAGGCGCACAGGCTTACGGGTGGAGGTCGTATCAGAGGCCAGAGACGCTGCCCGTTGCGACATCCTGTGTACGGTGACTGCTTCTGAGCAGCCGCTATTAAAGGGTGAGTGGGTCGAGGCCGGCACCCATATCAATCTCGTTGGCTCTCATAGCCTGAGTACCCGAGAGGCTAACACGGCGTTGATCCAAAACTCCAGAGTATTTGTCGACTCCCTGGCATCGACCACCGCCGAAGGCGGTGATGTCATGATTCCCGTTAAGCAAGGTCGTTATACGGTGGATCAGATTATTGGCGAGATTGGTGAAGTAGCCACCGGCGGCATTGAGGGGCGCTTATCTGCAACGGACGTTACGCTCTATAATTCCCTGGGCGTATTCGCTCAGGATCTGTATAGCGCCGCAGCGGCCTATCGAAACGCAAAAAACCGGCTAAGCACCCGCTGACTGGAAGGCTCTGAGTTGCTGCAGGCCGCCAGACGGACATAGGAGGCAGAATTGGGTAAGCAAACCGCAGATATTCTGGTGGCCGGGGTCGGTGGTTGTGGCGCCAGCGCTCTCTATCATCTGGCCCGCCAGGGTCATCGCGTCATCGCCTTTGACCGAATTGATCCGCGGCACGAACGCGGCAGTTCCCATGGGGAGACGCGCGTTATCCGACAGGCCTATTTTGAGCACCCGGATTACGTGCCCCTGCTCAGGCGCGCTTATGACCTCTGGCGTGAACTTGAGGAAGAGTCCCATGAAGCCCTCATGGATCTCTGTGGCCTGTTGATGATCGGGCCGCCCGGCGGTGAAATTCTTGGGGGATCACGCCTTGCCGCAGAACGTTACGGCGTGCCGGTGGAGGACATTTCCATCGCCGACTGCGGCGAACGCTTTCCGGCATTTTCTATTCCTGAGGGAAGTGATGTTTTGTGGGAGCCAAGCGGAGGCTATCTCAAGGTTGAGGACTGCGTACGCAGCTACGCGAGACTTGCCCAAAAGCACGGCGCCACACTTAACACAGATGAGTTTATTGTGGGTTTTCAGTCAACCGGGGCAGGCGTTGATGTGCAGACTAATCGCGGCGAGTACTCGGCGGATCGGCTTGTGCTCACCGCAGGAGCCTGGGCGCCGGCGCTGTTGCCTGCAGTAGCTAAAGCCGCGAATCTTCACGTACTTCGCAAGGTATTGGCCTGGTATCCGAGACAAGAGGCGTCCCCGGTACCGCAGAGCACCTTTTTTATAGAACTGCCTCACGGCAGCTACTACGGATTTCCCTGCATTGACGGCAAGACAGTAAAACTTGCAGAGCACTCCGGTGGATCTCGCCTCGATAATCCACTGGCCTTGGATCGGTCGCTCCGGCCAGGCGATGCCAGCGGCCCAGGAAAGCTCATCGACGATATCTTTCCATCGCTATCGCCAAACCCCCTTAGACACGACGTCTGTATGTACACCATGAGCGACGACGGTCACTTCATCATTGATCGCGATCCCGATAATGAGAACGTCGTTTTTGCTACCGGTTTTTCAGGCCATGGTTTTAAGTTTATGTCTGCCATGGGAGCGGTGATGGCCGAGCTTGCGGTCGACGATCACTCGACGTCAGAGATAGGGTTTCTGGGCCTGGAGCGGTTTGCAACACGGGGTTAGCAAAC